>JBEKNX010000433.1:0-3993 GCA_049522375.1 Acidimicrobiales bacterium
GGGACCGGTTTGATCGGCCTCGGGATCGTGCTCGTCGTCATCGGTGCGGTCCTCAAATTTGCCGTTACGGTTACCACGACGGGCTTCAATGTCAACGCCGTGGGTGTCATCTTGTTGGTGGTGGGTATCTGCTCAGTAATTATCGGGGGCGCCATTTTCGCTATGAGCACCAACCGCCATACGACGACCCGAGAGAGCGTGCAGCGCACGCCTGGCGGCAGCGAGCGCGTGGTCGAACACCACAACGTAATGCCGTAATACGGGTTATAGAGCACTCATTACGAGCGCGTGTGGCGCCGCGTGCCCGAAGGCCGGGCCAACCTCGGCGTCGCCGTTGCCGCAGCCCTCCCGACTGGCCTTGAGCACCTCGACCTGACCGTGTTGGTGCCCCGTCCGCGCCTTATGCCTGGACTTCTCGCCAACGGCGGGCCCCCTCGGCCCCGCCACCGGCAAAATCCCCGCCGTGAATCTTGTTTGGCTGCTTGTTTGCCGGTTGTCGGTGGGCAGTAAGTGGGCGTCGCCGTAGGCACCCGCCGGCGCCGGAGGGACGGTAGGCACGTGATGGCTACGCCGCTACAGCGGCCAGGGCATCCAAAAGGTGGGCGACCGAAGCGGTTGCTGCGCCTACGTAACGATCAGCGGCTCCATAGATGAGGTAAAGGGCGTCGTCGATGCGGTGCGCGCCTTGGACGAAGATCACGTTGTCGACGTCGCCGTTGCGCTCCCAGTCCAGCTCCGGCTCCAAGATGGGCTCGGGCAGCCGGCTTACTACCTCGCCGGTAGCCGGGTCGAGCAAGGCGGCGAACGAGGCGTACGAGCCGTCACCGCGCCGTTCGTGGAAAAAGAACAACAGGCCGACCTCGGTTGGCACTGGGGGAGCCCTGGCACCCACACAGAAGGCGCCCGAGTCGGGGGCGAGGAGGACATGATGCTCAAGCTCGGCCATGTAGGGGCCCCAGTAGCTGTCGTCGGCGTCCCAGAGGGCGTCGAGGCTGTCGAACACAGCCAGGTGCATGCAGGGCCAGACACGGTGGACCAGGGCCACCCGGCCGTCGGCCAGCTCGAAAACCACCCCATCCTTGTTCTCCACCCCGCTGGGGCCAAGCAGGCGGGCACTTTCTTCTTGTAACCAGAACCGCTCGCCGTCCCAACGCAGGCGATGGGCGCCGATGCGCCAGGGCCGGCGCTCAGCGGGCGGCAACCAGGTGTAGGTCAGGACCAGTTCATCGGAGACCCACTGGGCCCGGGGGTCCTCGAAACACACGGCCCCGTTAGTGCCCGCCGGCACCAGCACGTAGGCGAAGTGGTAGTCCACCCCGTCGGTCGAGGTGAACACCACGATGTCAGAGACGTAGTCCAAGAACCTGTCGACCCGGCCCGGCTTGAGCTGGAACTCGGGGTTGGGCCGGTAGCCGTCCCGGATGGCCCGGGCGAACATATGGAAGACGCCGTCGTGATGGATGAGGCCGGCATTGAACACCGGCCCGTACCCCGGGGCCGAGAACGGCCCGGCCACGGGATGGTCGTCCAGGCGACAGACAGGGCGCGAAGTGACATCTGTGGACTGGCTCACATCGGGCCCTTTGACGGATAGCTGATCATGCTTTATCGGCGCCGACGCTGCCTGGGGCTAGTGCCGAACGGCTCCAAGGCCAGAAATAAGCGAGTTTGGCCCCAGTAGATCATTCAGTCACCCGTTAGCGACCTGCAAGCTTCCTGCGACGAGGTGACGATGACTACCAGCTGCACCGCCGACTCTGGCCATATCCGGCCGTGGTCAGGACTTATGGCTCTGTGTCACGTGCGGTTACCTCGGCCATACTGGGCCGATAATGATCACGAGCCCGGTTATCGAAATGCTGAGCATCGACGCCTGCCCGGCCCACTTGGCTCAGGGCGGTGTGGGCCGGGTCGCAGTGACCTGCAACGCTCTGCCAGTCATCCAGCCGGTCCCTTTCGCCTTCCACGACGAGCACGTGGTTATCCGCGCGCCCAAACGGTCATCGCTGTGCCGAGCCGTGGAAGGTTCAGTCGTTGCTTTCAACGTCGACCACTTCGAGGAGGGCGGGGGCCAGGGCTGGAGCGTCCTGGTACAGGGCGTCGGTGAGGACGTAAATGACCCGGACCTGCTCACATCTCTTCTGGCGCTCCCTTTGGCGTCGTGGAGCGACAAGCCCGAGACCGACTGCTTCATGCGGGTACCGCTTACCAAAATGACCGGCACCCAGATCCGATGGCCAAGTAGGCACACTGTCGACGTCGCCCGGCTTCGTGCCCGGGCCGTCCACGCCCGCTGACTCTTTGTCGCGTCTACTGACGGCAAAACCGGCGAAGTGGGCCTGCGAGGTCCTGGGCCGGGTTGAACACGGCATTGCGCACTTCGTTGATGGCAATGTCGGCTTCCAGCATGGCGTCCTCGGCCTTGCGGCGTTGTTCAGGGTTGGTAGCCATTCTCGACAGCCCGGCAAGATCAAGGCCGATCTTGAACAGGCGCTGCACAATGGTGTCGGCCAGCACCGAGGAGATGCGCCGGCCGGCGCCATCACACAGCGGCGTGACGACGACGCTCGCCCAGGTCGGGCTGAGAGCGACGACGGCGTACTCATTGGCCCCCTCGACTGGCAGCTTGAACGAGTCATTCGGGTCAGGCGGGCTGTCCGGGCTGATCGCTTCGTCAGACAGCGGCGGCCGGGTACCAGAGGGCCCATGGCTGGAACGCCCGGGTGAGGACATGGCCTTCTCTCCGCCGCCGGCTGCGCCTGCGTGCTGATAGTGTCGACTCTACCACTGAAAGCGCTCGATCAGGACGGGTGTGCAGAGGTCCCTCTGACCCGCGTGCTCATCTCTCCTGACCACAAGAGAGGGATGGTGCCACCGACTCGCGTAGGGAGAGAGGCGATGGCCATCCCGAGCGCTGTCCATAGCCCTCGGTGCGGGTGACACCCCTCTCGTGCCAACCCTCCCCCTGATCCGTTCGAGGAGGGGTGACGGCAGGGTCAAGGACACTTTGGCGTACTGACCCACGTCGACTTCTGGCGCGACCGAACGTGCCGTGAAACCGCGCACAGGCACGGCTCGTCCGAGGACCGGACTAGCCGCGGTCGCGCGAGCGCATGTCGTACCAGGAGGACCCCAGGAGATGACCTCCAAACCGGAGGAGAAGGCATGATATAACATAAAAAGGTGCCACGTCAGACACCCGAGCGGTCGAAAGAGCCGGCTGGGTGACCTGGGTGCCCGAGATCAGCCTCGGAGAGAAGGGCCAACTCGCTCAAAGGACCGCCCTCCCCTCCCTTATTTGGCACCGCAAATATGTATGTGCATTATGCCGACGTCGGCACAATGTGCATTATGTATCTCGTGGGCGGTGCGCTGTAGAGCCATTGGGTTTGCGGCGGTGGAAATATCCGTCGTTTAGCACGCCCCTTGGCTCCTGGATTGCCAGCAAGGCGAGCGCAGATCGGGGCAGTATGGTGCCGTTGCCCGTCCGATATGGCCGGTCCCGTTGCCGGGCACCACGAGGAGGAGAGCGAGTGTTCGGTTGTGGACTTCGACGAGGGTGTTTGGCGGTACTCGTTTTCGGCGTGATGGCTCTACCTGGTTCCAGCGCAGCTGCGGTCCGGCCAATGTACGCGGTCCCTAAAGGGCCGTGTGCGACAATCCGAGCCGATGGCCACCTCTACAGGGTCGACGCCAACAGAATGTCGTGCTCTTTTGCGGTGAGGTGGGCATCGACCCTGGCCGCTAGGAGACTTAATGAGCAAGGGAGAAGCCCGGTGACCGTGACACTTACAGGAGGTCCCTCCGGGTACACCTGTTTTGCCGGCAATGGCGGTGACCTCGAGGGTTTCAGCATCCACATTCAGACCAGCGGCGGCTGCATAAAAGGACCGGGGGGCTCCGTCATGGGTCCGGGTTTTACCTGGACTGTCGCGATCCCGCTATAGCGCGGGTCAGGCGGTTGTTGACGTGCCCGTCGCGGCTCACCCCAGT
>JBEKNX010000434.1:0-7207 GCA_049522375.1 Acidimicrobiales bacterium
AACTGGTAATCAGCGATGTTCGAAGTGTGCCGAATAGCTGTGCCCGCATGACTGTTCGAGGGGCTATTCGACATGGTCCGCGATCGTTTACAAGTTCGGTGCGGTCGTGGGTGGGGTCGAGGGATGGTCTTGTGGGTAGGCGGCTGTTGGTCTCCGTCGTCGAGCGCGTAAGAGAGATCGCACCGGGCTTGGTCTTTCGGGCAACCGCGACCGGGCCCTTTGTCCTCCTGGCACCAACGGCCCCCTGGGGGGCCGGCGGTAGTGGGGGGAGCGACCGCGGCGCTCTCAGTCGGCGGTGGCGGCCGAGCGGAGGAACCGTGCGGCGTAGGTTGCCCAGTCCGCGCCAGCCACGCCGCCCCAGCGGACAGCTGTGCTTGGGGAGAGGCCCAGTGCCTGGGCCAGCATGGCGGCGGGCAGGCGGGAGGCCAGGTGGATGAGGGCGGAGCGCCGACCAGGGGCTGGTTCGACGCCGAGGCGCCGCAAGCGTTGACCGAGCTGGTAGGCGGTGAGGGGCAGCCCGGGGTCGAGCCCTGGGAACAGCCACGGCGTGGCCGCTGGAGAGCCGACGCCACTGTAGGGACGGCGGGTGCGGACGAGACGGTTGAGGAGCTCGTCGAGGGGCGGGGGGACTTCGAGCGGTGTCGGCCCGAGGTGCAGGCGCGTTACGTTGGCAGCGGCTTCCACCTGGTCGCGGGTTAAGGCAACGATACGTGAGAGCTGCTGGGCGTAGAGCATGACCAAGATGCCGGCGACCCGGTCCCCCAGGTCGAGGCCCTCGTCGTGCAGGAGACGCTGGGCTGCTGCCCAGCGGGCCGCGTCGTCGCCCGTTGGGCCGTCGCGTCGGGCCTGGCCAGGGACCACGAAGCGGCCAGTGAACTTGCGTTCGGCAGCCCAATCGAGGAAGTCACGGACGCTGGGCGCGCTCGGCGGTCCCTCGGCCAGCCAGTCGTCCACGTCACCTTGGCTGCAGGCGGACAGGTCGCGCTGGCGAGCAGCCAAGAAGGCCATGAAAGCGATGGCGGCGTTCAGGTGCACCTTTGCGTGACGGGTGGCGGTGCGTGGCGCCCCCGCAGCTTCGGCCCGCTGACGGGCCCGGCGCAGGACGCGCCAAGTCGCATAGGAGCGCAGGGCCTGGCGCTGGCTTTTGTCCTCGACGCAGGCCAGTCGTGCGGGAACCCAGGACTCGAGGCGCACCAGGGCGTCGTCACGGGGGGCGAGCACGCCGTTGGCGACCAGTAGGTGGCGCAGGTAGTCGGCACCGCGGCGAGGCCGGTGGGCGTCGAGAGCTTCGTGGGTGAGGGCGAGCTTGCCGGAGGCGACCTCACCCAGCATGTTCGCGGCCACCGAACGGCGCAGCCAGTTGTGGGCGCTGTAGGGCTGGGGCGCTGCGACGATGGCCTCATAAACGGCCCGGAGCGGCCCGTTGAGCTCGCCGATGAGCTCGCCTGCACGCCTGGCAAGGGCACAACGGACGCAACAGCCGTCGAGGTAGGGGCGTTCCTCGGCACCACAAGACCGGCAGGTGGCCAGTGGGGCGACGCCGGCGCAGCCAGCGCAGCGGCGGGCGGCCGGGCCGGGGGGCGACACCAGGCGGCGCTCGGCTCGACAAGCCTCGCAAGTGCCCCGCCGGGACAGGGCGGCCCGGTAGCAAGGCTCGCACACCGGGCCCTCGGGCCAGCGCGCACAAACAGGCCGGTCAGCCCCGCAGTGAACGCAACGGCTCGCCCGACGGGGCGAGCAAGTCGTGCAGACCGGTCTTCCCGCCGCCACGAAGTTGCAGGGGCGGCGCCGCCCGCACACCAAGCAATTTGCCAGCGGGCCCTTGTAGCAGCTGTTGCAGATCTCACCTTCACCGTCGTGAGCGCGCCGGGCAATGGGCTGTTCCCGCCCACAGCGAGAGCAAGGCCGTTTGGGCCGGGGCGCGCAAGCCGCGCACAACGCTTCGCCGGCCGGGCCACGACCGGCCACCGGTTTTACGACCCTGCAGCGGGAACAAGCCACGGCGGTGTGGCGGCTCCGGCACCTGGGGCAGAGACCACCGACGTCAGAAGCCGTGAGCTCCCGGTGGGCCCGCCCACAGCGGGCACAGACGGGCTCGGGCAAGGTCGAGCCTCGGGCCCGCAGCTCGGCCACCAGTTTGCCGACCACCGGCGGTGCCCCGACAAGCAGGGCGCCAGGACCACTGTCGAGCGCGCCAGCCAGCACGGACAGGGCCTTCGGGCTGGGTGCTGCGGCGTCGATAGCCGAGCGGACCTGGGTGGCACCGAGGCGGTCGCCGGCTTCGGCCACTCGATGGGAGACCAGGTCCCTCCAAGCCTGCTGGCGCCCCGGGCTCACTCCTTGCGGGCCACCCGGGCCCGGCGGGGACGGATCCCTTGCACCGCTCCCCGAGTGCTCGCCGTCTGGGCGGGGGCGGCCTTGGGCTCGGCTCGGACCGGTTCCACCAGCTCCGCCGGGCTGATCCCGAGGGCGTCGCACAGCGCGGCCAAGGTGGTGAGGCTCAGTCGCTCGGGGACGTGGGCCACCAACCGGTAGACCTGCTCGCGGGAGAGCACGACCCCCCTCTCGGCCAATAACGGCAGCAGGTCCGAGGTGGCGTACATGCCCCTCTCAGCCATCCTCATCCTTAGGTGCCAGCGATAGGACACCTTTTGGGTGCCGGCCTTGGTGCTCATATTTCGCTGTCTTCGGCGAAGGCCCGCTCGAGCGCAGCCCGCATAGCCCGGTTGACGTGGTCGGCGCCCACGGTGGTGTAAATAGCAGTGGTCGAAGCCCAGGAATGCCCGGCCTGGTGTTGGACGAAGACCGGGTCGGCGCCGTCTTCGACGAGGTGGCTGATATAGCTGTGGCGCAGGCAGTGCACCGAAAGCTCGGCCGGGAGGCGGGCTGCTGCCCGCCAGGCGGCGAAGCGCTCGTCTATGCGCCGGGGCGATATGCGTTCACCCCGCTCGGTCAGCCACAGCGCCGGGCCCCGGGCCGCCTCGCCGTGCAGCGGGCGCACTTCTTCGACGTACTGGGCCAAGGCCTCCACCGCCCAGGGCATGACCGAGGCAACCGCCCGGCGCCGGGGCGGGCTGCCTCTCATGGCCTTGCCGAAGCGGACGTGGCAGGTGCCGTAGCGCCCGAGCTCGGGGGCGGCAGGGTTGGGCCCGAAGTCGGCCACGTCTAGCATGGCCGCCTCCCGGCAGCGCAGGCCCCAGCCGTAGGTCACCTTTACAAGCGTGGCATCCCTGAACGCCGCCAACCAGCCTTTGCGAGGGGAACTGGCCGCCTCCTCTACGGCAGCGTCGGCGGTGTCGAACAGCGCCTGGAGCTCCGACCTGGTGAACGGCCGGCGCCCGGGCCGGCCCTCGTAGTCGGCGACATGGGCAGCGGTGTTCCAGCGGTCGAGGACCTGTGACGGTGCGACGCCGACCCGCTGCAGGCACTCGGCCGGCCAGCCATAGCGGGGGTCGCACAGGTAGGCCAGGAACAACGCCAACGAGCCCTGGTAATTGCGCACCGTCGAGTGCGCCCAGGGCCCCTGGGACACCCAGGCGTCGGCTTGGGCGGCGGTCCATTCCCACGGCCACGCACCGGTGAAGGCCTTGAAACGCTGGACGACCCGCACCCTCTGGCGGGTGATCGTCGGGCTGAGGCGCCGCGCCGCGTGCTGGCGGCACCATCCAGTGATCATGGCGTCGAACAGCGCCGGTTCGGGGCGCAGCGGCGTCGCCCCGTCGACAAGCACCAAAGACGCCGACCCGGCCAATCTCGCCACAGGCACCCCCCGGTCCAGGCACCGTAAGCCTCATAGTGGCACCAGGTGCCACACGATCAGATGACGCAGTGTTGCAGCTGACGTCGTCCGACGTGGTGGATGGTCGGCCTGAGCTGGGGTTACCCAGAGCTCTCAACTGGTTGCAGCGACGGCCGAGAAACCGAAATCCCTTATAGGACCTTGATCGCGGACCATGTCGAATGATGCAGTTGCCGCAACATCGCTGATTTTTGCTGGCAAAGGCATGGCGCAACTGGTGAGGGGCCACCGCAACGGCGAGCCCGGCGCGCCGCGAGCACGCCCGTAGCAGCTCGTTGACCGCGTCAGGGCGGACAGGTGCGCCAAGGGGCTTGCGGAACAGGTTCACGACGACGAAGTCGGACCATGATGCCCCGGGGTGCTCGAACCGTTCGAGCTCGTAGGTGTCGAACGCCCGCACCACCAGGGCGTCGATGGGCACGGCACGCGGGCGGAGCGACTTCGCCCAGGCTTGGTTGGGGTTGTCACGGCGCACCACGTGCAGATGCGCGCCCGGCAACTTGCAGCCCAGGCTCTGAGAATTAGTGAGCAGATGGACGTCGCTGCGGCGCAGGCCGCACAGCTCCCCCCGGCGCAAGCCCGCTCTGGCCATCACGAGCACCATGAGGCGGTCCCGTGCCGACCGGCACGCCCGCAGCAACGCCACGATGTCGGCGTCGCTTGCTCGGTTCACGGGCCCTTCAGGCTCATGCAGGCGGTGCCGCGCACGCAGCCGCCAGGCGATCCGGCCGCCTTCCCGGCGCGCCTGTTCAGGCAGGTCAGCGTCGTCGGCCAGCTCGTACAGCAGCGGCATCAGCCGTGCCGGCGCTACTCCCGAATTGACAGCATGGGTGACGAAACCCCTAACGGCCGTAAGGACGACATTGACCCGTCGGGCGTCGCGGACCGGCGGGCTCCCCGGGCCGGCCAGCACCTCGGCGGCCCCGTGCTCGGGTGTCACCGCAGGGGCGTGCCTCAGCCAGGTCATGAACAGCCCTATGTGCTCCACACCGACGTGCCAGTGCCGCCCGGTGCGACCGCACCATGCCAAGAACAAGGCGAGCGCGCTGGCGTAGGACTTGGTCGTCAGCTCCGCGCTGTCACGGCCGAGGCGGAGATGGCGGAGGTAGGCGTCGGCTTCAGGGACCACTGCTAGCTCGTCGTCCACGACGGTCCAATACCGTGCTCCGGAGGGCAACTTCACCTTGAAAGCCCGCATGCCATCTCCTGTCGTTGGGTTGCCGGGGGGAACAAGTGATACCAGCACCCTGTGACGGAATGACCACGACACCCCTGGAGAAGGCGAGGAGCTACCTCCTAAACCAAACGTCTATGCCACGTCACGCGACACCCCCAGGAACCCATGAGAAGGTCGCTCATTGTTGTAATGGTCGACGAACGCCTCCAACGCCATCTTGAGGTGCCGCTCGCTCCTGATGAGCAACCAGTCCAGGCACTCCGCCCTGGCGGTCCGCACGAAGCGTTCCGCGAACGCGTTCGCCCGAGGCGCCCGTACGGGTGTGAGGATGACCCGGGCTCCGATCGACTTCATTACCTCGTCGAAGGGCCCGACGAACTTGGCGTCCCGGTCCCGGACGAGGAACCGCGCGGCTCGGCCCTGGTCCTCGAGAGTAATGGCCAGGTTCCGCGCTTGTTGGGTGACCCAAGCCCCGACCGGGTGAGCCGTAACGCCGGCCAAGAAGACCTTGCGTCGCTCGAGGTCAATAAAGAAGAGCACATAGAGCCGCCTCAGCGTGACCGTGTCGACGTGGAAGAAGTCGCAAGCGAGGGTGCCTGCGGCCTGAGCCCGGAGGAATTGAGACCAAGAGGGCCCCGATGTCCGCGGCGCCGGGCGAAGACGGTGACGGCGGAGCACGTTGCGCACGCTCGTCGCCGAGACGGCCACGCTGAGCTTGCGGCACTCCCCCACTATGCGGAGGTAACCCCAGCGCGGGTTCTCCTGGGCCAGACGCAAGACAAGGGCAACGACCTCATCGTCCAGGGCGTTGGGTGCCGCCCGGCCGTGCTGAGGGTAGCTCCAGGACCGAGCGACGAGCTCGCGGTGCCAGCGCAGCAGCGTCGCCGGCGTGACGAGGAAGGCTGCCCACCGCTCCCGGCTAAGCAGCCGTGCCAGGGTGGCCAGCAAAGCCCGGTCCGTCGCGGAGTACCGAGGACGTGCCACCTGGCGCCCGAGCACCGCCAGTTGATGACGGAGCACGGCGATCTCGACGTCCTTCTCGTCGGGCGTCGGCCCGGACCGGATCACGTCGAGAAGGCGTCGGACGATCAAGAAGGTGATCTGACAGGCCATCCCGACGATCCTCGCAGGTGCGCGTCACCCCTGCTCAGACACCAGATCCTGACCTTGCACCCAACAGGTCCAGGTCAAAGAAGTGCCGCGCCGGTGGCTACGCGGCGACGAGGGGCTCCGGCGGGTGGCCGACGGGGCCGGTGTCGACCGCAAGACCGTGCGGCGCTACGTGGACTCTTTGTGACCGCCCGTTCTGCCTGACGCACCAGGGGCGGGCCTTCACCGGGGTGCCGTACTCCGACACCTGCTCGGACGTCGGTGCCTCCGAGCGGCGCTGAGCCCCTGTAGCGCCCCTCGCCGATGAGATCGTCCCACCGTAAGTGGTTGGGCATCGGTCAGAAAGTGGCAATTCCCTGCCAAAGCCCGGTTGACGCGGGCCAGAGCCTCCCCAGAAGCCTGTACAGTTATGAGGACACGACAAAAAGCCCCGACGTGTTAGGCCAGCACGTGCTGGCTGGGAGCGGTACTCCAGACCCTGGTAGCGCGGTGTTCGCAGCGCCTGAGGTAGGAGAGTGCCATGGCCCCCGTCGGGTCTTCTTTCTTCACAGTCCCTCCTCTGGTCCCGCGGGGACCAGAGCCTGAGGTGATGGTCGTCTGGCTGGTGGGGGGAGCCCGGCCTACCACCCCTGAGAGCGCGAGCCCTGAGCATCGACCGGCGGGCGGAGGCCACATGACAAAGGCGTCCGTCAGTGGGGGCAGCGTCACGTGATGGAAAAGACGAAACAGCAGAACTGGATGTCTACAGAAAAGGAAGAAGATGACCTATAAACGCAGGGACTGGCATTTTTGGCATGCTGCCCCGGGCACGGCGATAGTGGCGACGCTCGCCATGGTGGGCGGCTTCCTGGCCCTCACCATTTCACCCGCTTCGGCGACGACCACGACGGCGGCGACCACGACGACCACCACGGCACCCACCACGACCACGACGGCGGTGCCTGGTTCGAATTGCTCCGCTCCGGTGAGCGGCTATTTCCTCGACCGCACCGGTTGGTCGGCCACCACCAACGCTCCCTCTAGCAGCGCCGATGCGCCCGATAACGCTCTTGACGGCAACTACAACACTCGCTTTAGCACTAACGAGGACCAAGCCTCCGGTTTGGCCATCCGGGTGGACC
>JBEKNX010000435.1:0-3981 GCA_049522375.1 Acidimicrobiales bacterium
GCATGTGGCGAGGGCACCACCCGGGCTTGAATGGGCATTCATGGAGGTGTATGCTTAGTCGTTATGGGTCCCGAGGACGGCAAGCTGACAAAGCCCGGAAGCGAGGCGGTGCTCAGCGCCGGTGCCAAGGCCGAGATCCTTGTCGAGGCGCTTCCTTACATCCGCCGGTTCTGGGGCAAGACGGTCGTCGTCAAGTACGGCGGTAATGCGCTGGGGGGTGGGTCGACTTTGGCCGACTTCGCCACCGACATCGTCCTCATGCGCTCGGTGGGCATGCGGACCGTGGTGGTCCACGGCGGGGGGCCTCAGATCGGCGATCTCATGGCCCGCCTGGGCAAGAAGCCTGAGTTCCGGGACGGCTTGCGGGTGACCGACGCCGAGACCCTCGACATCGCCCGCATGGTGCTCGTGGGAAAGGTCAACCGGGACATCGTCTCAGCCATAAACGTCCACGGGCCACTGGCGGTGGGCGTTTCGGGTGAGGACGGTGGGCTCATCCAGGCCACCCCTCTCGACCCCGACCTCGGTTTTGTCGGCCACATTTCCCGGGTGGCGCCCGAGCTGTTGTTGCGCCTGCTGGCTGAGGACCTCGTGCCCGTCGTAGCCACCATAGGTACGGACGACACCGGCCAGGCCTACAACATCAACGCCGACACGGCCGCCGGCGCCGTGGCCAAGGCCCTGGGGGCGGAGAAGCTCGTCTTCCTCACCGACATCGACGGCATCCGTTCCCACCAGGACGACCCCGCCAGCCTCCAGAGCCATCTGAGCGCGGCCGGGCTCGAGGCCCTGATAGAAAACGGGGCGGTGGCCGGAGGCATGGTGCCCAAGGCTCGCGCCGCCATCGACGCCGTCAGCGGAGGTGTGGCTCAGGCGCACGTCCTGGACGGCCGGGCCGCCCATGCGCTGGTGCTCGAGTTCTTCACCCGGAGCGGCATCGGCACCATGGTGACCGCATGACGTACCTGATGTCGACTTACGCCCCGCCCAGCGTCACGTTCGTGCGCGGCCATGGCTCCTACCTCTGGGACGAAGAGGGCCGTCGCTACCTCGACTTTCTGTCCGGGCTGGCGGTCACTTCGCTCGGCCACGCCCACCCCGCGGTGGCTGAAGCCGTGTGCGGGGCCGCCAAAACGTTGCTGCACACTTCCAATCTTTTCGGCACCCGGCCCGGCCAGGACGTGGCCGCGACGTTGGACCGGCTGATCGGTGGGGGCGGGAAGGTCTTTTTCACCAACAGCGGGGCCGAGGCCAACGAGTGCGCCATCAAGTTGGCGCGCAAATGGGCAGGCCACGGGCGCTACGTAGTTCTGAGCGCGTACGGCTCTTTTCACGGGCGGACCCTGGCCACGCTCCACGCCACTGGCCAGCCGGCCAAACACGAGGCTTTCCAGCCCCTGCCGGACGGTTTCCGTCATGTGGCCTGGCAGGACATCGAAGCCATGGCAAAGGCGGTGACCCCCGAGGTGGCGGCCATATTGCTCGAACCGGTCCAGGGCGAAGGTGGCATATGGCCGGCGGGGGGCGAGTACTTCCAGGCCGTACGCCGGCTGTGCGACGAGCGCGGCCTGCTCTTTATGGTCGACGAGGTCCAGACCGGCCTCGGCCGCACCGGCCGCTGGTGGGGTTTCCAGCATTACGGGATCCGTCCGGACGTCGTCACCGTGGCCAAGGCGCTCGGAAACGGCGTTCCCATCGGGGCGTGCTGGGCACGCTCGGAAGTGGCTGCGGCGTTCGTGCCCGGTGACCACGCGACGACGTTCGGTGGCCAGCCGTTGGCCGCTTCGGCCGCTCGTGCCACCCTGGCCGTCATGGAGGCCGAGGACGTGCCTCGCCTGTCCCGGCAACAGGGCGACTATTTGAAGGAAAAGTTGGCCGGCCTGCCCTCGGTGCGCGCCGTGCGGGGCCTGGGCCTGCTGTTGGGGGTGGAGGTCGCCGGCGCACAAGCAAAGGCCGTGGTGGCGAAGTGCATGGACCAGGGCCTGGTCATCAACGCCGTCACCGACAGCGCCCTACGCCTGGCCCCCTCGCTGCTTGTCAGCCAAGAGGAAATAGACGAGGCCGTTGACATCCTCGGTCACGCCCTCGGTGCTCAGCCATGAGGGCCACCAAGGCCCAGCGCCAGCACCGGGTGAGCCAGATACTGAAGAAAGGGACCGTTACCAGCCAGGTCGAGCTCGTCCGGTTGCTGGCCGATCAGGGCGTCGACGCCACCCAGGTGACGGTGTCCCGGGACCTGGAGGAGCTGGGGGCGGTACGGGTGCGCCGGGCCGGCGGCGCCTTGGTCTACGCCATCCCCGAAGGTCCCGACGACAGGCCGGCCCCGGAACTGCACCTGCGGCGGGTCCTGGGCGAATGGATGGCCGACGTCACCAGCTCGGCCAACCTCGTGATCGTGCGTACTCCGCCCGGGTGCGCCCATGTCGTGGCCTCGGCCCTGGACCGGGCCGGGTTGGCCGACATAGCCGGCACGGTGGCAGGCGACGACACCGTGCTCGTGATTGCGGCTGAAGGTACCAAGGGCTCGGTGCTGGCCCGGCGTCTGACGGCCATGGCCGCGCCGGAGCCGCACCAGGACCAGTAGCCGGCCCCCCGGGCCTCGAAGGCATGGCTCTGGGACGCGACGTCGCCCACGAAACGGCCCGCCTGGGGCCCCGGTCCGCCGAGCAAGGTCCTGGCCGCGCCGGGCTGCGACCGGACGAGTAGCGGCGGGCCAAGCCGCAGGCGGTAGTGTGACCGCCGTGACGCTCTGGCAGGGCCGCTTCGGCGAGAGCAAACAGTCACAGGAACTTTTTGCTTTCACCGAGAGCCTTTCCTTCGACCGCCGCCTCGCCCCCGACGACATCACCTGCAGCCGTGCCCATGTGCTGGGCTTGGAGCGCGCCGGCCTGCTCTCCCACGAAGAAAGCGGGGGGCTGCTAGCCGCCTTGGGCCAGGTGGAAGGGGAACTGGCCGAGGGCAGCTTCGTGTTCAAGCCCAGCGACGAGGACGTCCATACCGCCATCGAACGCCGGGTCACCGAGCTGGCCCCCGAGGTCGGTGCCCGGCTGCACACCGGGCGCAGCCGGAACGACCAGGTGGCCACCGACCTCCGCTTGTTCACCAAGCGGTCCCTGGGCCAGGTGGCCAAGGCCATCATCGCCCTGCAGGAGGTCCTGCTGGCCCGGGCGCGCGAAGCCGGCGACGCCTACCTGCCCGGCTACACCCACCTCCAGAGGGCGCAGCCGGTCCTCCTGGCCCATCACTTGCTGGCCCACGGCTGGGCCCTGGCCCGGGACGTCGACCGCATCGCCGCCACCCGCCGGCGCCTGGACGTGTCGCCCCTGGGCGCGGGCGCCCTGGCCGGTTCCTCGCTGCCCCTGGACCCGGACTGGGTGGCCCGCGAGCTGGGCTTTTCGGCCCGCTTCGACAACTCCATAGACGCTGTCTCCGACCGCGATTTCGTCGCCGAAACCCTCTTCGACCTGGCCTTGACCGGCACCCACCTGTCCCGCCTGGGCGAGGAGATCGTGCTGTGGTCGACCGAGGAGTTCGGTTTCCTGCACCTCGACGACGCTTACGCCACCGGCAGTTCGATGATGCCGCAGAAGAAAAACCCCGACATCGCCGAGCTGGCCCGGGGCAAGACGGGCCGGCTGATCGGTCACCTGACGGCGCTGCTGGCGACGCTCAAGGGCCTGCCGCTGGCCTACAACCGGGACCTGCAGGAGGACAAGGAACCCCTCTTCGACGCTATCGACCAGGTCGAACGGTCGCTGGAGGCCCTGCGGGGCCTGATGGCGACAGTGACCTTCGACACCCAGGCCATGTCCCGCGCCGCCGACGCTCCCACCCTGGCCGCCACGGACCTGGCCGAGTGGCTCGTGCAAAAGGGCATGCCGTTCCGCAAGGCCCACGAACTGGTCGGCGCCGTGGTGCGGGACTCTCTCCAGCGCCGCGTACCCCTGGTGGAGCTGGTGGCGGCCCACCCCGCCTTGGGGA
>JBEKNX010000436.1:0-3962 GCA_049522375.1 Acidimicrobiales bacterium
CTCTCCGTAGTCGTTGTCGCCGAAAGCGAAGACCTGGCCGGTAGATGTGAGCGCCAGGCTCTGGTACCCGCCGGCGGCAATCTGGACCACCGGGCCGGTTGCCCCGGGCAGCGACACCTGCGTCGGGCTCGGGTTGGCCGTGGTAGTCCCGGTGTTGTTGGAGTTGCCGAGCTGGCCGTAGTCGTTGCCGCCGAAAGCGAAGACCTCGCCGGTCGAGCTGAGGGCAAGGCTGAAATCATAGCCGGCGGCAACTTGGACCACCCTGCCGGCTGGGAGCGCGACCAGCGTTGGCGCCGCGTTGGCCGCGGTGGTCGAGTTGTTGGTGGCGTTGCCAAGCTGGCCGTACTCGTTATCACCGAAGGCGAAGACCTGGCCGCCAGAGGTCAGCGCCAAACTGAAATCGTTGCCGGCGGCAATCTGGGTCACCGTGCCGCTCGCCCCGGGCACTGTGACCAACGTCGGGGTCGGGTTGGCGATCGATGCGTCGTTGTTGGCGTTGCCCAACTGTCCCTCGTCGTTGGTACCGAAGGCGTACATTTGCCCGCTGGAGGTAAGCGCCAAACTGAACTGGTCGCCGGCGGCGACCTGTACGGCCGGGCCGGGCAGTGACACGGGCATCGGGGCCGGGTTGGCTGTGATAGCCGAGTTGTTGGCGTTTGTGGTGTTCCCGAGCTGTCCGTAGTAGTTATCGCCGAAGGCGAAGACCTGGCCGGTGGAAGTGACCAACAGACTATGGTCCTTGGCCGTGGCGACCTGTACGAGCGAGCCGTTTGCCGCGGCCACGCTTAGCAGTGTCGGGGTCGGGTTGGCTGCCGTTGCCGAGCCGTTGTTGGTCGGGTTGCCGAGCTGTCCGTCATCGTTCTCACCAAAGGCGTAGAGCTGCCCGGGGGAGGTAGCGGCCGCGGATGCGGGAGCCACCGCAGTCATCGCCGGGAGGACGACGACCAGTGCCGTAACTAGGGCGCGCAGACGCCAACGCTGTGCACGGGGCTGGGGCCCTACCCGGCGGCTCGAGCGAGCCGGCATATTCGGGCCAAGGTACTTGACGAGGACCACCGCGAGTCTTCCCATGACGCTCCGTTCCAGGTTGTGAGCTCGGACGCACGATATCGGGTCCCCTATAGCACGTCAAGGCATGTGCCGACCAACCCGATGGGTCGTGGCGCCCAGAGCGCCGGCCTGTCCCTCACACTGCAGACGGTCAGGGACCGTCCGTGGCCGCCCCCGCCTCCAGCCGGGCCGCCGCGGCCTCGGAGTGCTGGCCGAGGGCGTCCAGCGCCGTCGCTAGATTGGCCAGCGATTTGGAAAGCTCGGCCCTCGTGGAGCCCGGCGCGGCCTTGGCCAACCCGCGGTAAATGGCGACAGCCTCCTTGCTGGCCTCGAGGGCCTCCGCGTGCCGCCCAAGGTTGCCGAGGCATATGGACTGGTTGTTGAGCGACAGAGCGAGCTTGGCCCGGACCGCCTCGGGCCGGGCCTCGCCCAGCTCGCGGTAAATGGCGACGGCCTCTTCGGTCGCTCCCAGCGCTTCCTGCCGCCGCCCTAGTTGGGCGAGGCAGGTGGACTGGCTGTTGAGCGAGTTCGCCAGCTCGGGACGGAAGACGTTGGCGCGGGCCTCCGCCAGTTGGCGGCGGATGGCGACGGCTGCGGTGATCTTGTCCAGAGCCTCTTCCCAGCGCCCAAGGCCGGCCAGGTGGTGGCACTCGTTGTGCAGAGAGACGGAGCGAACGTACGGTGAGCTCAGCTGGGCATCGATGCGTACTCCGTTGACGACCACGCGTCGGGCCAGAAGATCGTCGGGCGCGTAGTGCCTTGCCTTGGCGCCCCGCTTGGCCCCCCGGTGAAAAAGACCAAGCATAGGTCGACCTCCGTTCGTGGCCATGGGTTGGGACGGCTTGTCCGCCACCAGGCACAGGTAACAAAGCCTTCTCTTGTCGATCGGCTCGCGGCCCGCCGGCTTGAGCTATTGCAAGCTCTGCTGGCCGAGGTCCGCAACCGCCGAGGAGGCCGCCCGGCCGGGGCCTAGTCAGCCTGGGCAGGTTCAACAGCCCGCGGGCGGCGCCTGGAGAGAGAAACGCCGGCGAGGCACAGTGCCCCGCCGGCGATCGCCAACCAGCTGGGGACCTGGCCGAGCAGTGCCCAGGACATGAGCACTGTGAGGGCGGGGACCAGGTACGTGGTGGCGCCCATCTTGCCGGCCGGGGTGCGGGCGAGCGCGTAGGCCCATGTGGTGAAGCCTATGGCGGTAGGGAACACACCCAGGTAGCAGACTTTCAGGGTGGCGGGAACAGGCGTGGTGGTGACTTCGGATACGAGCTGGCCCGTGAACGGAAGACAGGCCAGCCCGCCTATGGCGGCACCGAAAGCGGTGACTTGGAGGGCCGAGGCGTACCTCAGTGCGGGTTTCTGGGCGATCACCGCCACCGCGAACGATAACGCGGCCAGCAAGCAGAGCAGTACGCCGGTGACCGACGCATGCCCGGTTTCAGACGTGGCGGTCCCCACGACGATGACGCCGGCAAACGACACGGCCACCCCGGCCAATAACGCGCCCGGGAGGCCCTCTCTGAGCACCCAGCCGCCCATGAGCGCGATTATGACCGGGCCCAGGCTGACGACCATAGCCGCCGTGCCGGCATCAACCTTCTGTTCGCCCCAGTTCAGGGCGACCATGTAGACGCCGAACCAGAGCACGCCGGACGTCACGATGCCCGGCCAGGCGGCGCGCTGCGGCCATCCCTCCCGCCGGGCCCAGCACACCAGCCCGAGCACCACAGACCCGCATGCCAGCCGGCCAAGGGCCAGGGCGCCGGGGGAGAAGTCACCCCCGGCACTGCGGATGGCCACGAAAGCCGATGCCCACAGGACCACCGTCACCCCCGCGGCCACCAGCGCCTTAACGTCCGCCCGGACCGGTAGCCGGCGCCGGACGGACCTCTCGTCCCGGCCGTGCGCTTGCTTGCTCATCAGTGCCCCCGCTCACTTATGTCGACAGTCTCGATAACGACAGTCTCGCCCGGGGACGCCGCCGTTCCTAGCGGATTTCCGACCTCACCGTCAGGTGCCGCGGGGAGACGAGGGCTACGCCACGTAAGCGCTGACGTACGTCTGGACGATCGGTTGGCGCATCGCGCGTTGGACCGGCGGCGCGGGCACCTTTTTTACTCTCGCCGACTAACCCTGGAGAACGCTTGCGGCCACGCTTCGTCAGCCTGCGACCTCTGCAGGACCGGGGACCGCCTCAGCAGCTCTTTCGCTACTCCCGTGATGGCGGCCTTCCGCTATCAGAGAGCGAACCCTCCAGGGCCACCGAAACCGTGGCCCAGGCCGGTCGGAAGGATGAAGACGGAAGTGCTATTGACGGCGTTGGTCCCGTCCTGGGTACCGATGACCAGGACGTGGGCGGTGGCCACGACATCGGCAACGGTCGGAGAGCTGACTCCCGGGTCACGGTAGGTCGTCGTGCCCGAGACAGTGACGGCGACGGTGGCGCTCGTCTTGCCGGCGGTGGTGATGGTGAAGGTCGTAGCGGTCGGGGGCGGTGAGGCGGCGACAGTCCCGAGCTCCATGGCCCGCGGGAGGTAAAGGGAGGTGGCGGTGACCGTGTTCGTCCCGTCCTGAGTCCCGAAGGCGATGACATGGTCGCCGACCATTATGTTGCCGGGGCCGGCCGAGCTGAAGCCCGGTTCCCGGTAGGTGACATTGGCCGCCAGGTTCACGTTGACGGTCGTGCTCGGGTCGCCGGTGGTGATGGCGAACGGCGTCGTGGTGAGGACGGTACCGGCCTCCATGCCAGGCGGGAGGTAAATGGAGGTGGCCATGACCGCACCCGTCCCGTCCTGGGTGCCGGACACCAAGACATGGTCGCCGACCATTATGTTGGTGGAGCTGGCCGAGCTGAAGCCCGGCTCCCGGTAGGTGACATTGGCCGCCAAGTTCACGTTGACGGTGGTGCTCGGGTCGCC
>JBEKNX010000437.1:0-3962 GCA_049522375.1 Acidimicrobiales bacterium
CCCGGGCAGTGGACCGTGACCCCAGGGATACCACGGTCGTCATCTGGCCGGACACCTTCACCGACGTCTTCCGGCCTGACCTGGCTACTGATTTGGTCGTGGCCCTGGAGGGGCTCGGCGAACGGCCCGCCGTCCCCTCCGGGTGGGCGTGTTGCGGGCGCACCCTCTACGACTTCGGGATGCTCGACCTGGCCAAGCGTTCCCTCCGGCGCTTGCTGGGGGTGCTCGGGCCGTGGGTCTCAGCCGGCGTGCCGGTGGTCGTGGCCGAACCGAGCTGCCTGGCCGCCTTCCGGGACGAACTGCCCGCCTTGCTGGCGGACGACCCCCGGAGCGCCAAACTGGCGTCCCTGGCTCGCAGCCCGGCAGAGCACCTGGTGGCCAGCGGGCAGGCCGCCCGCTGGGCGGCCTCCGGCCCTAGAGCAGGAGCCGGCCGCGCCGTGGTCCACGCCCACTGCCACCAGCGTGCGGTGGTCGGCACCGACGCCGACCAGGTTGTTCTCGCCGCTCTCGGCTACCAGGTCGAGCTCCTCGACGCGGGTTGCTGTGGGCTGGCCGGCTCGTTCGGGTTCAATGCCCGCCACGAGCCCGTCTCCCGGACCATCGGGGAGGACCTGTGGCTGCCGAAGGTCCGGGCGGCGCTCGGGAACGGCGATGACCCCACAGCCCAGCTCGTAGTGGACGGTTTCAGTTGCCACACTCAGCTCGAGCACCTCGGTCCGGAGCTGCTGGGCCGCGTCACGACTCTCCCCGCTCTCGTCCGACGCCACCAGGCCGGCTCCTCGGCGTAAGCGTCAAGCCCATGAACGGTGGTGTTGTTGCCGGCGCCGGCCCCGAGCAAGATCCGGCGGCTGACCCGGTGCTGGCCGACTACCGAGGCAAAAGGGATTTCGCCGCCACGCCCGAGCCGGCGGGCCCGACGGAGGTGCCCGGCCAAGGCGAGGGGGAACAGGGCAATAGCTGGGTCGTCCAGCAACACGCGGCTCGCCGTCTGCATTACGACTTCCGCCTCGAGGCGAACGGCGTGCTCGTCTCTTGGGCCGTGCCGAAGGGCCCGTCCTATGACCCGGGCGTGAAACGGCTGGCTGTGAAAGTCGAGGACCACCCCCTCGATTACCGTGACTTCGAGGGGACCATCCCCGGGGGCAACTACGGCGCCGGCGCGGTGATCGTCTGGGACGAGGGCACCTACCGCAACCTGACGACCAGGCATGACGAGGTCGTCCCGGTGGCCGAGGCGGTGGCGGCCGGGCATGTTTCGGTGTGGCTCGAGGGTTCCAAGCTCGTCGGCGGCTGGGCACTGACGCGTTTCGACGGGGCCAACTGGGCACTTGTCAAGCGCAACGACGACCAGGCGGCCCCCCAGCGAGACGTGACATCCGAAGAACCGCGCTCGGTGAAAACCGGCCGTACCCTGGACGACGTGAGGCAAGGGGGTGCTCGCTCCGACCGGAGCGGCTCGGCTGGCCCCGCGCCCGCCACCTTCTGCTCACCGATGCTGGCGCAACTCGAGGCCGTCGGCCCTGGGGCCGCGTCCGGACCTCTGGCGGGCAAGACGGGCGAGTGGCTCTTCGAGCCCAAGCTGGACGGTTTGCGCTGTATCGCGGTCCGCAACGGGGCCGAGGTCACGTTGTTCTCCCGCAACCGGCTTGCCTTCAATGCGCGGTTCCCGTCGGTGGTCAAAGTACTGGGACAGCTGGCGGCCACCAATTTCGTCATCGACGGGGAGCTGGTCGGGATGATCGAAGGCCGCCCCGACTTCGGGGCCCTGCAACAGGGCGCGGCGCAGGCCCAATTGTGGGTTTTCGATCTGCCATGGCTCCTCGGGCGGGACTTGCGCCACCTGCCGTTAGAAGACCGCAAGGCTCTCCTGGACAAAACGGTCACCGAGGGCCCGAGCCTGAGAGTGGTGCGCGCCCTCGAAGGCGACCCCGGGCTGTTGTTCGAGCGCGCCTGCCGGGACCGTTGGGAAGGTCTCGTGGCCAAGCGTTCAGGCTCGCGCTACACGCCGGGGCGGTCGTCGGACTGGCGCAAGCTCAAATGCGGGTACCGCCAGGAACTGGTCGTCGGCGGGTTCACGGCTCCCCGGGGTACGCGGGAGGGCTTCGGTGCTCTACTGGTCGGCTACTGGGACGCCGGCGAGCTGGTTTACGCGGGCAAGGTCGGCACCGGGTTCGCCCGGTCGGAGCTAGCCGAACTTCTGCGCCGACTGGAGCGCGCCGAGCGGCGCACATCGCCCTTCAGGTCAGGGACCAATACCGACGTGGCCCGCTGGGTCGACCCGGAACTGGTGGTCGAGGTCGAGTTCAGCAACTGGACCGCCGACGGCCGCCTCCGGCACCCCCGGTTCCTCGGGGCCCGGCCGGACAAGTCCAGCAAGGAGGTCGTCCGTGAGAGGTAAGCTCGTTCCCACCGAAGGCATTGACCGGCGCGCCCCTCGGGTCGCGTTGTCGCCCGCGGGATGTACGGGTACCGGGAGGAAAGCACTCTGTCCAATAACAATGCCAACGCCAAGGAGCAGGGCATCCTGCTCGAGGGGACCGTCGTCGAGTCCCTCAAAAACGCCACCTTCCGGGTCAAGACCGACAACGGCCACGAGGTGTTGGCTCACAACTCGGGCAAGATGCGCATGCACCGCATACGCGTGCTGCCCGGCGACCGGGTGCAAGTAGAGATCAGCCCGTACGACCTGAAGCGTGGCCGTATCACCTACCGGTTCAAGTAGCCGCGCTCACGGCGCCAAGCGCCGTCGGCCCCTTGGTCGTTCAAGCCCACTGGTTGTTCAAGCCCACTGGCCCCTGGCGACCAGGACCTCTTTCAGCAGCGACGGTCGGTCTGTCATGACGCCGTCGACGCCGAGGTCGAGCACCCTATCCATCTCGTCCCGGTCGTCGACGGTCCACACATGCACGGCAACCCCCGCCCGGTGACAGGCGGAAATGAAGCCGGCGTCCAGGATGAGAAGGCCGTGGCGCCGCATGGGTACCTGGGCGGCCGAGGGCCGGGTGCCGATCGGCAGCCACGGTACGGTCTTCGCGGCCACCAATCGGGCGATGGCGGTGCGCCCCGCACCGGTGGCCAGTTGTGGTCCCAGAGCCGCTCTCACTCGGGCCGTCCGGTGGGCCGAGAACGCGGCCACCAGCACCCGATCGGCGGCGCCGGCGTGCCTGATGGCGTCAACCACGGGGGCGATGGCTTCCCGTTTCTTGACGTCGATGTTCCAGCGCAGGTCCGGCCATGTGGCGAGCATCTCGTCAAGGCGCGGGACCTCGCGCCCGTCGTGCAGCCGGACCGCCTGGAGTTGCCGCCAGGTCATCTTGGCGACGGCGCCCGGTTGTCCCGAGACCCTGTCGATGGTCGGGTCGTGAAGGGCGACGGCAACACCGTCCTGAGTGGCCCTGATGTCCGTCTCGACGTAGCGGTAGCCGAGGGACACCGCATAGGCAAAGGCCTGCCAGGTGTTCTCGGGTGCCTCCGCGGCGCCGCCTCGATGGGCGAACGCAAGAGGGGCGGGAGCGTCAAAAAAGCCTCGGGCCGGGACCACGGCCTCAAGGTAGCGCCGCCGGGCACCCCGCTGCCGCCACCGGTCGGTACGGCGGGCGGGCCCGGGCGCCGGAAGGAGCTCTGGCGGGGTACGGTTTGGCGGTGACCGGCATGGACCTTTTGTCTGCTCGCTTGGTGCCCGCAGGAGGCGACAGCGGGTGGCTGGCACGGCTTCCCGGGGCGGTCGTCTTCGTGCCCAACGATGGCGAGGACGCCCGGGAAATGGTTTCGGCGTGCTTGGCCTGTGGCGGGGCCATGGAACTGCTGGGTGCCGTGGGGTCGCGCCTGGCGGATCCCAGGGCCGCGCCCTGGCCCCCGTTCGTAGTCGTAGCGGCGCGAGGAGCCGAGCTGGTGGCCGTAGTCCATGGCCCCGTCGAAGTGGTGGTCGAGCGGGCGGGGGACGAGGAGCGCCTCTACGGAGG
>JBEKNX010000438.1:0-3943 GCA_049522375.1 Acidimicrobiales bacterium
GAGTACTGGAACGATGATCCGAAGCCGTTCGCCTGGCACAAGACCGCAGCCGAAATCATCGCCAAGGTGCGACGCGGAAGAGCCGCACTAGCCGAAGTCAAATCAGCGACGGACCACTAGGCAAATTGGGTCCTGCCTTCCGAGTCTTCCAACTGTTGAAATGTGCCATCTGTACGGATCCAACGGCTCCCTGCTTAGTGGTAGCTCCCAGAACGACCTACAGGCCTACGACGCCTGGGGCGTGGAACACCAGCTCACAACACGCGCCCGCGAACCGAGTGCTCTGGGCTTCACTCCTCGGAAAAGCGGTCTTCAGCTTTGCTGAAGGCTCTTGACGCGAGGCGCTCCTTCAAGAACGTCGATCTGGCGCGGATTGTCGTTGAGAACTGAGGGTTCTCGCCGGTCCACAACGGGTCGTTCTGGGTGGGAAACCTCTACTTGGCCAGTGGGAGGGTTTCGCGTGTTGTCTGCTCCCCGATGGCATCTGACAGCACTGCCAAAAGGATTCGAGCGCTCGACTCCCCCGCATCTTCTACCTCGTAGGACTCCATCGCGTTAGTGGCGAAGGCCGACAGCAGGACGACGAACGCGTCTGCGACCCACCGCGGCGCTCTGCCCTCGCCTCCTTTCGCTCGCCACGCGGCATTGGCCAGCGTCTCCAAGAACTCGCGGCGGCGACCGTAACGCTCGGAGATGGCGGCTAGCACCTCGGGGGACGTGCCTGGCCGCCGAACGTGGATGTCCCAGAAGCCTCTGCCCAAGAGACGTCTGTTCATCCCGTGCAACGCCGCGGCTGTGTTCTCGAGCCAGCGCTCGCGACCGTCGTCCATGGAGGTGAGACCGGTCAGCTCTTCCTCGTAGATCTGCATGACCCTGGCGATGACGGCGGCGAACAGCTCTCCGTGGCTGGCGAAATGGCGGAAGACCGTCTTCCGACCGACGCCCGCAGCCTCGGCGACGTCGTCAACAGTGCCGTCGAGGCCCTTTTCCGCGAAGACCGCCATGGCGCCCTCCAGTATCCGAGCGTCAGCTACCGAACGCTGTTGGGCACGCAGCGGTGGCCTGTCGTCGACCTTGGCGGCGTTCGTCATTTGAGGTCCTCCCTGGCGTTCGTCAGTAACCATTTGACATGTTACATAGTCCATGTGACACTGTACAGAGTCATAAAGACCTCAATAGGGGTCGCCGAGGAAGGACCTCATGCTCGCGCACCACATCTCGTCGTTCGCCATGGAGTTGCAGTACCTGTTCGTAGGCCTCGCCCTCGCTGTCGTCCTCCAGCACTTGCTGGTGGGACGCCGGAGCCAGGCGGGCTCGGTGGCGTTGTGGTCAACGGTTTCAAGCGCTTCCCTGGCCGGTGTCCTCGGCGCCAACCTGTGGGTGTTCACGGCACCGGAGGGCCAGTTCAACCTGGCCATGTTCGTGCGGGACGTCCTCCTCGTCGTCGCTGTGATCGTCCAGATCCCGACGATCGCCGCCTTCGCCGGCAAACCGTGGCCGAGGCGCGGCGTCGCTGTGATGTGCGCCCTCGGCCTGGTCCGCCTGGTGCTCTGGCTGAGCACCGACCTCGTCTACGCGCACCGCACTAGGCCCAACGGCTGCCCAGTGTACGGGCCGCTCCTGTTGGTCCTCACCGTGCCGCAACTGCTCGTCTGTATCGCTCTGGTAGTCAAGCTGACCCGCGGTTGGAAGGACCGTTTCGAACGCTGGGTGCTCCTGACAGGCTTCGGGCTGGGCCTCGGAGTGGTCATGGCGTCCCTGCTTGCGGGCGAGACGCCTTTTGCCGAACTGCTCACGGGCTACTGGATCATCCCTTGGGTGCTGGCGCTCCAGGTGCTGTTCGCCCGCCGTGTGCGGATCCTCGAGGCCGCCTCCCAGTCGCACGCCCGGGATATGGCGATCGCTCTCGCAGTCCTCGCGCGGACCGAGCGCCGAAGCCGTCTCGCCCTCCAGTCGGGGGCGATGGGTTGGTTCGAGTACGACCCGGACACCGGTGAGCTCGAAGCGTCCCCAGAGCTCCGGGTCATGTTGGGGCTGGGGCCGACTAGGAGCGGGCTGACCACAGACACCGCCCTGGGGTTCTTCTACCACGAAGATCGTCCCCGCCTCCGAAAGGGTCTCGAGATGACCGAGGCGAATGGTGCCGGCACCGCCGAAGCCCGTTGGAAGCGCCCCGACGGAACGACGGTCTGGGCAGAGATGAGCGCCCTCCAGACCGAAATAGGGGACGGCAAGCGCGAAGTCGTCGGGGTGATGAAGGACACTACCGAACGCAAGAGAGCAGAACTGGAGCTCCTTCACCAGGCCCACACTGACGCGCTCACCGGGCTTCATAACCGAGCGGGCCTCACCGACCAGGCGGGCCAGGCTCTCGGCCGGGCTGAGCGGTTCTGCTTGTTGCTTGTAGGCCTCGACGGGTTCAAGGACATAAACGACACTCTCGGCCATCCGGTCGGTGACGAGGTACTGGTTGTCGCGGCCCGACGCCTCGCCTCGGGGCTGCGCAGCGGGGACGTCTTTGCCCGCTTCGGCGGGGACGTATTCGGCGTGCTCGTCCCCGAGGCCTGCGTACGAGCGGAAGAGATAGCGAACCACCTGCTTGAAGTCCTGCAAGACCCGGTAGAAGTCGACGGTGTCGCCATCACCGTTCGTGCCAGTGCCGGCATCGTCTGCGCCCCAGACGATGGGACGGATCCAGGCACGCTCCTGCGCCGTGCGGAATCGGCGATGTACACCGCCAAGCAGCACAACACCAGGGTCCACAGCTACCAAGGAGGCGATGACGAGGGAGCGGCCCGGCGCCTCCAACTCGCCGGTCAGCTCCCCCGCGGGATCAGCTCGGCGGAGATCGAAGTCCACTATCAGCCCATTACCGAGCTGGTAACGGGTCGTTGCGAGCTCTTGGAAGCCCTCGTTCGCTGGCACCACCCGGAGTTCGGCCTGGTGTCGCCTATGGAGTTCGTGCCCCTGGCCGAGCAGTACGGTCTCGGCCCTCAGCTCCTGCGCCGGGTCATGTCCGAGGCCCTGACACAGTGCGCCACCTGGCGGGCCCGGCACCTGGCCGTCTCGGTGGCGGTGAACGTCTCCCCCCGGAGTCTTCTCGATCCGGGTTTCCTACCCTGTGTGGCGACCGAGCTTGCTCGAGCGGGGTTGCCCGCCGACGCTCTGGTCCTGGAACTGACCGAGGACGCCTTCGCCTGCGAGGGCCTCGGGGTGCGCGACACCCTGGATGAGCTCCACGGCATCGGGGTCAGGGTCGCCATCGACGACTTCGGCACTGGTTATTCGTCGCTCGCCTACTTGAAGCAGCTCCCCGTGAGCACCGTAAAGCTCGACCGGTCCTTCATCGCCGGCCTCGGGTCCGACTGCAGCGACGACACCATCGTCGCCCTGGCCGTCAAGTTCTGCCACCAGCTCGGCTTGGCAGTGGTAGGCGAGGGCGTCGAGACAGCAGCTCAGCTAGATCGTCTGCGAAGGCACGGATGTGACGCGGCCCAGGGTTATTGGATCTGCCGGCCTGGCCCTCCAAGCACCATCAGCGGCTGGCTGACTACCAACAAGACCGGATCACCGGACTGGTCATCGTCGCGCCCGCGATCCGCGGGCCCCGCCTAGTCGGTGGTCGGAAAAGAACGCGGGCTACTTTGCTGCCTGTGCCGGCTTGTCGTCTGCGCAGCCGCGGTGCCAGAGCCGAATGGGCAATCGGCGCTGAGACGCCAGCGAGCCTGACACGCGCCGATTCGGCAGTGCAAGGTTAGGCACATCGCCCTGTGCCGATGGATAGCGCGACCGAACCTCGCATTGGGTGACTAGGTTGACTGAGAGCGTGCGCGGATAGGTGTCAGAGATAGACCATCCACCGGTCGTTGAGTTGGCCCGGCTTTCATGCCGGGTGCGACCCAAACCAACGACCAAGTGGAGGTCTCCACCATCATGCGCGCAC
>JBEKNX010000439.1:0-3931 GCA_049522375.1 Acidimicrobiales bacterium
ACCACCAACAAGATGACACCCACGGCGTTGACATTGAAGCCCGTCGTGGTAACCGTAACGGCAAATTTGAGGACCGCACCGATGACGACGAGCACGATCCCGAGGCCGATCAAACCGGTCCCGGCTCCTCTAGACATTTCCCCTCGTTCCCGTTCGGTGACCCTACCTGGTGCCACCCTTGTTCATATGTCTACAGTGTAGGTCTACGTAGAATATTATCGGCTGTCCCTCTACCCGAGCCATACGCGGCCCAACGACGCCGACGACCAGAGGAGGTCCTGTTGCAATGACCACACCCCCGACCCGGCGCACCGTCCCAACGCGGGCCGCCAGCCGGGGCGGCACGCTCACCCGGGCCGTCGTGTTGAGCGCTGCGCTGGGGCTCATCGACCGCGACGGGGCCGACGGGCTGTCCATGCGCCGTCTGGCCCGCGAGCTCGGCCGTGACCCGATGTCCCTCTACCGTCACGCGCCCAACAAGGCGGCCCTCCTCGAAGCCGTCGCCGAGACCGTGCTCGCCGAACTCGAGGTGGACCCCACCGACCCCGACTGGTCCTCCCAGTTGCGCAAGGTCGCCCGCCATTACCGCGGGCTCGCTCTGGCCCACCCCAACGTCGTGCCGCTGCTGGTCACGCTGCCCCTGTCCACCCCGCTCGCGCTCCGCCCGCCGGGCGTCCTGCGCCCGCTCGAGGACATCGTCGAACTGCTCATGCGCGCCGGTTTCAGCGGGGCCGATGCCCTGCACATCTACCGGGCCCTGTTCGGGCTCCTGCACGGCCACGTGCTCAACGAGCTGCAAGAGCTGGTCGAGAAGCCCGACGAGACCGACGACCTGTTGCGGCTGGGCCTGCACCGGCTGCCGATAGGCGAGTTCCCGCGACTGCGCAGCCTGGCGCCGGTGCTGGCGTCTTACGACGGCGGCGCCGAACTCGAGCGCGGCCTCGACATCCTGCTCGCCGGACTTGGGACCATGGCCCCGTCGGGCGAACCGGCCTCCGAGCGCGCCGGTGGCGCAGGGACCAAACGGCGTGGGAACTGACCGAGCGGCTACGCCGTAGCCGGACGTGTCGGTGCACCTCTGCGCTGGGCACGCTCTAAAGGTGAGGAAAAGAGCGAGCGGGGACAGCCTGTGACTGTAACGCCGTCATCGTCGCGCCGGTCTGGGCCCGGCGGCGCGGGCGCTCCCAGGAGCGCACCACGGGCCTTGTCTTCAGCTCACCACCGGTAAAAGCGGTGGGACCCCGCGTTCTGCCCGCGTCCCAGCGCGAACCCGACCAGCCACAGTACAAAGAAAATGGCGGCGACGACCCATAGCGCGTGCATGGTGAACCCGAGCGCAAAGAAAAGCAGGACAAACAGTAGTGCCAGCAGGATGATCATTTTCTTACCCTTTTCTCTTGATGAGCGATGTGCCTAGCGTGCTTCAGCTGGGGCGCATCACTTGTGGAACGCGTCCTTGACCTTCTCGCCGGCCTGCTTCAGGTTGGCCTTTGTCTGGTCGGCCTTGCCCTCGGCACGAAGGTCGTCGTTGCCGGTGATCTCCCCGGCCGCCTCTTTCAGCTTTCCTTTTGCCTGTTCGGCGGTGTTCTTTGCTTTATCGGTTGTTGCCATGGCTGGTCCCTCCTTGGGACGTGAGCAGAGCGACGGCCCTCGCCTTCAGGGCCGAACTTGGACGGACCTTGCCGAGCGACGGCTCAGCTGTTTGCGGGTGCGGTGGTGGTGGTGGCGGCGTCTTCGCTGGGTGCCGAGCGGCGCCCGATGCGGTGGCGCCTGGCCCGGTGGCGGTCGACCGGCTTTGCCGGGCCATCGCCGGGTGAACTGTTCTCCTGCACGTCCACCGTCTCGGCGCGGGCCGCGTCGCGTTGGCCGATGAGGTCGTTGCGGTCCCTAGAGACGACGACCGTCTCTGCCCGCGACTGCTCGAGGGAGCGGCGCGCCGCGTTGCCAAGGCGCGCCGTGTGGCGGGCACGGCTGAGCAGGAGGCTGAGCCCGAGAACGCCCAGCGCCCCGATGACGATGCCGTACAGGAACAAAGTGCCGGTAGAGCCGGTCACGTGGTAGCCGAGGACCGAGAACCCATGGGCGGCGAGCGTGTGGGTGCCGCCGTCATTGGTGAGCACGCCGGCCACGCCGACCACTACCGCGGCGACGAGCAGGACAAGGCCGAGAACGAGGATCATGATGCGCTCCGATGATCAGCTTGGGTATCTACAGTGTAGGTCTACATCAGTTGAAACCGGGCCCCTCATTCCCAGCCCTCGGCCCGGCACGAAGTGCCGCCCGGCCCACGTGCTCCGAGCGCTACCCGTCGCTAGGGGCGTCTCGTAGAGGCGCGCCATGGTGTCGTCGACGACGCCCGAACGGCTGATCTGCGTGCCAGCCAGCTCGCGGCTGGCTGGCGAGGCAGCCTGCCACCTTGGGCCGGCGGAGCAGGGGGTCGTCCTCGCTACTACGAAGTTGGCAGTATTGTAGTGTGTCCGTATGACAGGTAAGCAGAGGCTGTCGGCTTCCGTGGATGCCGAGCTTCTCCACGCCGCACAGACAGCCGTGGACGAGGGACGGGCCACCAGCATCAGCGCTTGGGTCAACGACGCCCTCCGGCTAAAGGCCGAGCATGACCGGCGGATGCAGGCCCTCGACTCCTTCCTGGCTACCTACGAGGCAGACCACGGGGTGATCACCGAAGCCGAGATCGACCAAGCGGCCCACCGGGCCCGGTCACGGGCCACGGTCGTTCGGTCGGCACCAGCCAAGACGGCCAAGTCGCACCCCGGGGTGGCATGACCCTGCTCCTCGACGCCGGGGCCTTCGTGGCGGTCGAGCGCGGTGACCGGGACGTCGTCGCCCTGGTGAAACGCGAGCGATTGGCCCAACGCTCGCCCCTCAGCCATGGCGGCGTCGTCGCCCAGATCTGGCGCGGCGGCTCGGGCCGTCAGGCCGAGGTCGCACGCCTGCTGCGCGGCGTCGACGTGAGGGCGCTCGACGAGGAGCTAGGTAAGAAGGCGGGCGTACTGCTGGGCCGCAGCGGGGCTGCGGATGCAGTAGATGCCGCTCTCGTTTGTCTTGCCGCCGACGGCGACGACATCCTTACCTCCGACCTCGGGGACTTGAGGGCCTTGGCCGAAGCCGCGGGCGTCCACGTCGACGTGGTGCCGGTGTGACGATGCTTTAGGTGCGTGGGCGGAGATAATGTGTGCGGCGGTTCTGCGTTGCAGCACAAGCTAAATTGGCGGGCATCGAGGTGCCGATAACCGTCGGTGTGGCGCTACTCACTTGAGCACCCTGGACCAGGGTCAGGCGGAGGGGCCCCTGCAGGTGGTGCCGGCTCGCCGGGGCGGGGGCTTAGTGGTGCTAGCGACTTTGCCTCGGCGAGGGCCCGTTTGAGCTCTTCTCTCCGGTTAGCCACCTGCGGGCCGCCGGCCACCCGTAGCGACAGGTAGGCGACTGCGCCGGCGGGGATTGGTAGCCAGAAGTTGACCAGCCGGTAGACGATCACGGCGACGATGGCGGTCGCCCGCGTGGCACCGAAGCCAACCAAACTGGGCACGAGCACCCCTTCGACGAGCCCCAAGCCTCCCGGGGTAACAGGGATGGCGGCCAGCACGTAGGCCAGCCCGTAGGCGACGAGCAGGCCGTCGGGGTTCTCGATGTGGCCGAAGGCGACTAGGAAGACGAAGAGCGACCCGGCGTCGAGCAGCCAGTTGGCGGCGGCCCACAGCACCGCCCGGCGCAGCAAGGCGCGATCGGCGGCCATGACGGTGGCCCGCTTGGCGATCTGGTGCACGGCGCGGTCGATGGCGTCGGCAGCACTTTGCTTCAAGAACGGCAGGCGGGTCACCAGGTTCCTGATGATGACCGCCGCTCGCTCCTCTCCCTTTGTGACGAGGAACACGAGCCCAGCAAAACCGGCCAGCAGCAACGCCCCGACGAT
>JBEKNX010000440.1:0-3915 GCA_049522375.1 Acidimicrobiales bacterium
AGACGGCCTGAGCTGTATTGGGGGCTTGTGGCGGCCATGCTGGACCAATGCGTTCAGGGTCGCCGAGCAGGGCTGAGGCGCGCCGTTTGGCGCGTCTGGAAGCCCGGCAGACGCTGCCGAGCCCGCTGCCGTACCCCGAAGACCTGCCCATCACCGCCCGCAAGGAGGAGATCCTCTCCGCTCTGCTCGCTGACCAGGTGATCGTGGTGGCGGGCGAGACGGGCTCGGGGAAGAGCACGCAGCTGCCGAAGATATGCCTGGAGGCGGGACGGGGCAACGCCGGTCTCATCGGCCACACCCAGCCCCGACGGATCGCCGCCCGCAGCCTGGCCGAGCGCGTGGCGGAGGAGCTCGAAGTGCCCTTCGGCGGTCCCGTGGGCTACAAGGTCCGCTTCACCGACCGGGTGAGCGAGGGCACGCTGGTCAAGCTGATGACCGACGGCGTGCTGCTGGCCGAGCTGCACGGCGGGCCCGATCTCCGCCAGTACGACACGCTGATAATCGACGAGGCGCACGAGCGCAGCCTCAACATCGATTTCATCCTCGGCTACCTGAGCCGGCTGCTTCCCTCTCGTCCCGACCTCAAGGTCATCATCACGTCTGCGACTATCGACACCCAGCGGTTCTCGCAGCATTTCGGGGACGCGCCCGTGATCGAGGTATCGGGGCGGGCCTATCCCGTCAAGATCAGGTACCGCCCGGTGGTCGAAGACGGGGACGACGATGACGATGCCAGCGGGGCCCGGGCCGATGCCAGTCCCGACCGGGGTGACGCCGGCCCGGCTGACGAGGTGCAGGCGGTCTGCAATGCCGTGGCCGAGCTCTGTGCCGAGGGGCCGGGGGACATCCTTGTCTTCCTTCCCGGGGAGCGGGAGGTGAGGGACACGGCCGAAGCCCTTTCCAAGGCCGACCGGCACGGGCTGGAGATCCTGCCGCTTTACGGCCGGCTCTCGTCCGCCGAACAGCACCGGATCTTCGAGCCCCACAACGGGCGCCGCGCGGTCCTGGCTACCAACGTGGCCGAAACGTCCCTGACCGTACCGGGCGTGCGCTACGTGGTCGACACCGGCACTGCTCGCATTTCCCGTTATAGCCGGCGCACGAAGGTCCAGCGGCTCCCCATCGAAGCCATATCGCAGGCGTCGGCCAACCAGCGGGCCGGTCGCTGCGGGCGCCTCGGGCCCGGTATCTGCGTCCGGCTCTATTCGGAAGAGGACTTCAACGCCCGGCGCCCTTTCACCGAACCGGAGGTACTGCGCACCAACCTGGCCTCGGTGGTGCTGCAAATGGCGGCCATCGGTTTGGGCGAGGTAGAGGATTTTCCCTTTGTGGACCCCCCGGACCGGCGCAATGTGAAAGACGGGATCGCCCTTTTGGAGGAGCTGGGGGCGCTTTCCAGGTGGGAGCCACAAAGCGGTGCTCGGGCGCCGCGGCCACCGGCGGCGGGCCCCGCGGGCTGGCGCCTGACCGAGATCGGGCGGCAACTGGCGCAGGTGCCACTGGACCCCCGCCTCGGGCGCATGGTGCTCGAGGCTGGCCGGCTCGGCTGCCTGGACGAGGTACTGGTGATCGCCGCCGGCCTTTCGGTCCAGGACCCCCGGGAGCGACCGGTGGAAAAAAGGGACGCCGCCTCGGCTATGCACGCCCGTTTTGACGATCGCCGCTCGGATTTCTTGTCCTACCTGTCCCTGTGGGACTACCTGGACGAGCGCCAGGGAGAGCTCAGTTCCGGGCAGTTCCGCCGGCTGTGCCGCAAGGAGTTCATCTCCTACCAGCGGGCCCGGGAGTGGCAGGACGTCCACGGTCAGCTCCTCGAAGTCTGCCGCCAGTTGCGCCTGGGGCAGGGGCCGGCCCCGGGGCGCCGGCCCCGGCCCGCCCCGGGGCGCCGGCCCCGGCCCGCCTCCGAGCCGGGGCAGCACCGCCCGCTCTCGGAGAGCGAGCGAGCCCTGGTGCACCAGGCCCTGCTTTGCGGGCTCGCCACTCAGGTCGGTGCCCGCGAGGGCGAGCATGCCGACTTCGCCGCCCCCCGCAGCGCCCGCTTCGCCATCTGGCCGGGGTCCGTCCTGGCCAAGGGGCCGCCCCGCTGGGTCATGGCGGCCGAGCTGGTGGAGACGGGGCGCCTGTGGGCACGTTTCGTCGCCCCCGTGCGCCCGCAGTGGGTGGAGGCGGCGGCCGCCCACTTGTTGAAATGGTCCTACAGCGAGCCGGAATGGGATGCCGGTCGGGGAGAAGCCTTCGTCGTGGCCCGGGCCACCCTGTACGGCCTGGCCGTGGTGGTGGCGAGGCGCCTCGAGTACAGCCGGCTCGACCCCGAGGAGTCGCGCCAGATCTTCATCCGCAATGCCCTGGTCGAGGGCGACTGGGACGTTGCCCCGAGCTTCGTGGCCGCCAACCGCGACGTCCTTGTCCGCATGCGCGCGGCGCTGGCTCGGGCGCGTCGCCTTGACCTGATAGTCAGTGACGAGGCGCTGTTCGACTTCTACGACGCCCGCGTCCCGCTTGAGCTCGCCTCGGGCCGGACGTTCGTAGCCTGGTGGCGACGGCGGCTGGCGGCCGAGCCTTCTCTGTTCGACGCTGAGCCCGAGGACTTGAGCGGGCCGGCCGGGGCCGACGTCGATGCCGCCGGGTTCCCCGACGTCTGGCCGGCCGCGGACGACGTTGCCGTACCGCTGCACTACAACTGGGAGCCCGGCGCTGAAGACGACGGCGTCTGTGCCGACATTCCCCTGGCGCAGGTGGACCGATTGGCCGAGGAAGGGCTCGAATGGCAGGTCCCGGGCTTGCGCGAGGAGCTCGTAGTCGCCCTCCTGCGCTCGTTGACCAAAGATCTACGCCGGCACCTCCTACCTATCCCGGAGCACGCCCGGGAGTTTGTGGCCAAGGCCAGCCCGACGGACGGCCCGCTGCTCGGCGTGCTCGCCCGCTCCATGAGCGCCGTGGCCGGTGTGCACATTTCCCCCCGGGATTTCGACTGGGAGAAGGTACCCGGGTACCTGCGCCCCACTTTCCGCGTCGTCGGAGAGGACGGCGCCGTGCTGGCCCGGGGCAAGGAGATCGCCGACCTCCTCTCTCAGCTTCGCCCTCAACTGGACAGGGTGCTGCAGGTGGCGGCGGCCGCTTCGGGGTCCCTGCCCGTCGGGCACCGCTCGTCTAGCTGGGATTTCGGGGACCTGCCGAAGCGTTTCGAGCCTGAGTGGCACGGTTACCGCCTCAGGGGTTACCCGGCGCTGGTGGACGAGGGCGACGCCGTGCGGGCCCAGGTCTTCTCCGACGAAGCAACCCAGCGGGTGGCCATGGCCGGCGCCACACGCCGGCTCGTCCTGCTCAACCTGCCGGCCCGCCGCCAGCTCGTCGACCACCTCGAGCGGCTCATTGACAACCGCACCAAATTGGCCCTGGGGGCGCTGCGCAACCGTCCTTACGGCTCGGGCCGCGAGATCACCGAGGACGTCCTGGCGGCCGCGCTCGACCAGGCCATCACCGCCCATGGCGGGCCAGCCTGGGGCACGGTGAGCTTCGAGGCGTTGGTCACGGCCGTCCGCGCCGACGTCGAGCCGGCGGCGCGAAAAGGCGTGATCGCCGCGGGGCGCATCATTTCCAAGCTTCAGGTGCTGAACGGGAGGACCGAGGACATGTGGGCCGCGACCGCTTCGCCGACGTCCGCCCCGGCGCTGAGAACGGCCTTGGAAGACGTCGTCCGGCACCTGGCTCGCCTCGGGGGGGCCCGCTTCGTGAGCCGGGCGGGGCTCGGGCGCCTGCCCGACCTCGAGCGTTACCTGACGGGGATCGAACGTCGCCTCGACAAGCTTCCCCTCGCCCCCCGTCGAGACCTCGGTTCCGCTCAGGTCGCGCAGGCTCTGCAGCGGCGGCTCGACGATACCACGATCGCGGCGCGCCAGGAGGCCCTGCCTACCG
>JBEKNX010000441.1:0-3905 GCA_049522375.1 Acidimicrobiales bacterium
CTCCGGGCGTCAGATACCAGGAGGATACGGCCGGTGCAACGGGGGCGCCCACCGGGCGCCCTCAGCGCGAAGCGCTGGGGGCAATCGCCTTGGCGGTATGAGGCTCGCTCGCTACAGCTAGGCCGGGAGGACGAGGCGCGCGCCGTGTTCGATGAGCTTGCCGTAGAGGGATTTCGCGCCTTGCCCCGGGACAACGAGTGGCTCCTTGGCGTGGCCCTCGCCAGTGAAGCACGCTCGGGGCTTCGGGACGCCGAGCGGGCTGCCGTCCTGTACCAGCAGTTGGAGCCGTTCGAACGACGCCACGCGCTGGGAAATCCCGAGGGGAGCCTCGGCGCCATCTGCAGGTACCTAGGCCTGCTGGCCCAGACACTCGGATCGCTCGACCAGGCCGAGCACCATCTCCGGACCGCCATAGCCTTGAACGAGCGGATGGGAGCCAGACCGTGGGTCGCCCACTCGCGCTTTGACCTGGCCCGCGTGCTGTCGCAGCGGGACGGACCTGGTGACCGCGAGCTCGCCCTTTTGGAGCTCAGTTTGGCGCAGGACATTTGCCGCGAACTTGGGATGCCGGCCCTGGGAGAGAAGGCGGCCAAGCTTCTGGGGGACCGTCCTGCCGATGGGGCTCGCGAGCCCTCCGGTCAAGGACGGAGGGTTTTCCGCAAGGAGGGTGAGTACTGGACAGTGGTGTTCGGCACGGATGCCTTCCGGTTGAAGGACATCAAGGGCCTCACGTACCTGGCGCAGTTATTGGGTCATCCTGGCCGCGAGCTCCATGTCTTGGACCACCGTCGCCCACGGCGTCGTCCCCAGAGGGGCTGCGCCCACCCCGCCCGGCGAAGACGATCTGCACCCGAACGACCTGGCTGGCGCGGGGCCGGCGCTGGACGAACGAGCTAAGGCGGCGTACCGCCAACGCCTCCTTGACTTGGAAGACGAGCTCGACGAGGCGGTGGCCTGGTCGGACTCGCTCCGGGCGAGCAAGGCCCAAGAGGAGAGGGATTTCTTAACAGAGGAGCTCTCCGCGGCCATGGGCCTTGGTGGCCGAGACCGGAAGCCCGGGTCCCAGTCAGAGCGGGCGCGTGTCAACATCACGAGGGCTGTTAGGGCTGCGGTAGCCAGGGTTCGCGAATTCAGCCCGGCCCTCGCTTCGCACCTCGATGCAACGATCCACACTGGTACGTTCTGCTGTTATTCGCCTGATCCTGGAGCGACCAGTAGCTGGCACGTTTGATCACAGCTGCAATGCTGTGTACGGCCGTTGCTCACCCGCAGGCTCGGGGCTCTTCCCTTTTGCGCTCCACGGGTATTCCATGGGCGGCTACGGCCCACTGCTCTCCGCAGAGCGTGCTGCAACGGCAAGGGGTGACGATTTCTTCAAGGGCGTTGCTGCTTCCAGCCCGGCCTTGTGGACCGGACCGACGAGACCGCGCCGGGAGCGTTCCACAGCGCCCAGGACTTCTACGCCAACGACGTGTTCACCGGAGTGGCTGCGTCGAGACCCCTGCGGGTGCGCTTGGACTGTGGGGAGTTAGACCCCTTCTACCAGGCCACACGCCAGCTTTCGGCCTTCATGACGTGGCCCCGCGTGGCGGTGTTCCGCCCATGGGCCACTCACACCAGTGGCTTCTGGCGCTCGGTGGCACCGGGACAGGTGCAGTTCCTGGCCGCCGCCTGTGACGTGTCCTGACAATCGTTCACATTGTCGACGTCTTGCCAACCAAGTGGGGGCAGATCGTGGGGCAATCTCCTCGCCTTGGCGCGCAAGCGGCCGGTGGCCGGGCGCATAACGCGCGAACAACAACCCGCGCCTGGCGGGCGACAGGAAGCGGAATGACGCAGAACGGCACATACTGGACTACATGGCCGAGGGCCTGGAAGGAAGTGGTCGAACATGGACACGCAGGAGTTGATGAGCAGGATGTCCGAGAACCTGTCGGTGCGCCGTGCCTTCGGCGCCGCCTACGAGAAGGACGGCCTGCTGGTGATCCCCGTGGCGTTGGTTGCCGGGGGTGGCGGGGGCGGCGAAGGGACGATGCCCAAGGACCGGGGTCGAGGCCCACGCCCGGCGCTGGAGACGAGGGACGAAACGGCTCATGGGCCCGAGGGTGCCACGGGGTCCGGCTCGGGCGGGGGGTTCGGTGGCCTGATCATGCCCATCGGGGCCTACGTGGTGAAGGGTGACCAAGTCCGCTGGGTGCCGGCGGTGGACGTGACGGTGCTCCTCCTGGCCAGCCTCAGCATGGCGCGATTGCTGGCCAGGCTATGGACACGCGGTAGTCGGCGCCACCACACTTGAAACGGTTGTAACGAGGCTTCTAAACGTCTTGAAAGACAGGCATAAATGAGCTTGACGCCCGCGGTTTGACGGACACCCTCCAGACCCCTGCGCTTACCAGGCCGGAAGGATCTCGAGCATCGGCCCGTCGCGCGAAATCGGCAGGTACCTTCGTGGGCTAGTGAGCACCCGCCTGATAACCGACGAAGTCGAGCGGGCGGTCGGCACATAACGCGCGAGCAATAACTCATGCTCGGCCGGGATCGGGATGACGCAGAACGGCACATAGGGTGTGTCCATCTCACACCGCTATTTGCTCGGATTGCCTTGGTGTGCGAACTCACAAAAGGAGGCTCAGCTCAGCGAGGCAATGGCGACGAGCGCGGCGGCAGCCCGACCTGCTCGCTTCTGATCCGCCGCAGAGGTGAGGAGCGGGCTGTAGCCCGACCGGGTCTTCATGTCGAGAAGTCCCTTGAGGTGCTTGGAGGCCAACTTGTCGGCCGAGGCGAGGAGCGCTACAGCTTCGTTGTGGCTCTCCCCCGCGTGGTACACACCCAGCTTGGCGCAGCAAATGACATCGGCCGCGGCGATGCCGGCATGGACGCACAGGGTCACGAAGGCGTCGGCTATTTCGTTGTCGTCTACCACCGTGGCGATGGTCTCGGCGGCAAGGAGGAACTGACGGGCTTTCGCCAGCCTGCCTGCGCGCGTGGCAGCGGTGCAACGCTTCGTTTCAGGCACGATGTGCTCGACTTTCCGGGGCGCGAATGCTGAGGTAAGCCGCCTCTCCGTAAAGCACGACGCCCTGGGCTCGGACGTCGGCCAGTACGGGCTCGCCGCTCTCCAAGCCCCGCCGTACCTCATCCTCGCCCAGCTCGAGCACCCGGGCGTCGTTCCCAGTCCAAGCCGTCACTTCAATGGTCAGGCTGTCGAGCTGCCGGCGCCACTGCGGGTCTTCGACGTCCACCCTCTCGGGCCTCACGATTAACAGGTCGATGTCACTGTCGGGCCGCATGTTGCCCGTGGCCGCCGAGCCGAACAGGGCCACGAATACAGGAGCTTGTTCCCAGTCGGCCAGGTCGGAACTGACGCGCGCCAACAGCTCACGGCGCAACCCCGCCAGCGCCACGATGTACGGCGCGGCCAGGTGGTGCCGGTTGAGGGAGTAAAGGTCCGCCTTGCCAGCACGCCTGGCGGTGACAACACCCTGGCCGACGAGGCGGTGCAGGCAGTTGCGGACGCCCTTTTCGGAGTGGCGCCCTGCTACTTGGTGCACCTGCCTGCCGGTGAAGTCGGCTTCGGCACCGGCCAGCACGGCAAGCACATCAGCGTCCACGGTCGGCGCTACGACAGTCAAAGGCCTGCCCAGGTCCACGCTCGTCACCTTCCCAACAGGATGATGTTACCGACATCAGTACTATATTACTGATGCGGGTACTATTATGCCATAAGCTCCCGGGCCATGGACGCAGTCCGGCTGAGGTGACGTCGAGACCACGCCCCGACCAGCGCGCTTTTGGGCAACTTTTTGGGCAACAACTACCGCCAACTGTTGCCCAAACCGGCCCCCGAGAGCAGACGGCCCAGCAAGAACCCGCAGGTCAGGCCATGTCTAGCCGGCCCGGTCGAC
>JBEKNX010000442.1:0-3904 GCA_049522375.1 Acidimicrobiales bacterium
TTGGAGCTTCCCGTAAAGGCTGGGACCGCCCGCCGGCCTCGTCGAGGGAGCGATGACGGTACCGTCAGCGCCCCGGCCAGCGCCGGCCGCCTTAGGCGCCCCCCGGTCACCCGGGTTGCCCGCCTTCGCCGGCCCGTCCTTGAGGGGGACCGGCCCGTTGCCCCACAGGCCGTTGCCTCCGCCGTTATCGGCGCTCACCGCTTTCGGCTCGCAGCGGCCATACTGGCCTCCTCGGCGCGGACGAGGACGAGGTTGGCCAGCTGGTCGATCTGGCCGGCAAAGCGGGAGCGGGGGTACTCGAGCAACGCTGGTACGCCCTGGTTCACCGACTGCGGGACTATCGCCTCCGAAGGAAAGGCGAGGTCAACTCTCATCTCGAGCACCCTCTCTATATCGCGCTCGGCCAGGTGGACTTTGGAGTCCGCCCTGTTGAGCAGCAAGACGACCTTCCCCATGGGCAATTGCAACAGCTCAAAAGCCTGGAGGCCGAGACGGGTGTTCTTCACCGACGGCACGTCCATGGCCACTATGAAGGCAACGGTGTCACTGGCGGCGACGGCTTGGAGCACGACTTCGCTCAAGTGAGGAGGCGTGTCGACCACGACGTGAGCGAACATCCCCCTCAGCAGGCCGAGCACCCGCAGCATGGCTGTTGGGTCGATGTTGTCGGCTTCGGAAGGCGATGTCGGGGCGGCCAAGATGTACACACCGCTCTTGTCGTGCCGGCCCAGGAAGCTCCGCAGCAGCGTCTCGTCCAGGAGGTCGCCGGCCGAGACTGCGTCACTGACGGTGTGCCGAGGTTGCAGTCGGAGCATCACCGCGACGTCGCCGAACTGGAGGTCGAGGTCCATTATGACGACGGGCTCGCCCGTGCGCCGTGCCAGTGCCGCCGCCAGGTTGACCGCCATCACCGACTTGCCGACGCCGCCCTTGGGGGAAAAGATGCTTGTCACCAGGCCTTTTGCGGGCACGGCGGGCGTGGAGATGTCGCGCTGGGCCTCAGCGTCCGCCAGGTCGCTTAGCAGCCGGTCCGCCAGTTCGGTGACCGCGTGCGGCAATTGGGAGTTGACGGCGGCGAGCTCGAGCGCATCGTTGACGCCGGCACGCACGGCCAAGCGCATCACCTCGGCGCTCGGGGTCTCGATGACCAGCACGGCGCCCGCCCCGGGTGTGGACTTCAGCAGGCCACTGACGCGCTCGAGGGCAAAGGTACTGGCCTGAGAAGGACCTAGTACCAGGACCAGCGCCCCTCCGGCGGGCAAGCGAACGCCATCGGCGGCGTCCAGGGTGGCAAAGGCCTGCGCTTCCCAAGTTTCGGGGACTGCCTGGTAGAGCTGGTCCAAGATATCGGGGTGTTCTTCGATCAGTACAACCTGGACGTCGCCGGGGGAGTGGTCGGGCGGGGCTTCCGGCTCGTACTGCTCTTTTTCTGTAGGGCTCGCCTGCTTCAGGTACACGCTTCGTCGCCTCGTAGGGTCAAACTGGGCAATGGTGCAGTGCCCGGGTCTCCCATGGGCGTGGAGGTCGGCGGCCGTTGGGCCATGGCTCGCAGGGTGTCGAGCAGCTCGGCCTGGGAATGAGCGCCCACCTTTCGGAAAATGGCCTTCAAATGGTTGCGCACCGTTTGGGGGCTGAGGTACAGCTGGCGAGCTATGGAGGACACCCTCAACCCGTCGAGGAGCAGTTGGAGCACGTCTTTTTCGCGTCGGGTGAGCGAGTCCACGGCCGAGACCGGGTACCAGCCGACAAAGCCGTCACGAGCGTGGTCGCTGAGGCTGGCAGGGCCTAAATAGGGCCACTTGGGACCACCCGGCCCGATGCCGGGTGGTTCAGCCGAGTCGAAGTTGAAGAGCCACACCGCGAAACGCCACCCGCGTTGGCCTGTGAAGGCACTGATCGTCACCTTCGTGCGGGCCCTCGCTCGGCCGGGAGGTGCGAGCTCCAGCCAGGTGGAGGCGGCGCCTGAACCCTCGAGCGTCAAGAGCGAGGACGTGCCCTTTAGGGCCAGGATGTACTTTTGACGCTGGTCTGCCGGCACATATGACGGCGGCTCTGGGGACCCCGCCGGCAAGCAGGCATTCCCCCTGACCAGATCATTTAGGGCCGCGTTGGAGTAGACACGGTGGCCGGCGGCATCCACCACCAGGACCCCTTCGCTGAGGTCGTCGAAGATGGTTTTGAACGCGGAATCGAGAGGTACCTGGGCGGCCCTGTAACTGGGCCCATGGTCCCCATATGTCTCGAGCGATGGAAAGTCGGGTGAGTTCATGTCATCCTCTAAGCAGTTGGCGACCAGGCCATGAACGCGCCGACCTCTCAGTCATGGGGCGGATAGCCCCGGCGTGCCCGCGGGACCGAACGTCCCGGCGAACTACCGACCGGGGACTTGGGCGGCACGTAAAGCGTCCGAGCACGTGTGGCCGTGTGCCGGTCCTGGACGTAGCGGCGCCCCGGAGCAGGAGGCGGCCGCCGCCGCCGGAAGACGAGCAGGGCCAACAGGACTATCGCGACCGCGACGACGGCGGCGGCTATCTCGTACGTGAGGGGGACAGGAGCGGGCCCGACCCGGAAGGTGAGCGACTGGGCCCGGCTCTGGGCGCCGGCAAAATTGGCCACACCGGTCACGCGGTACAGACCGTTCTTGGTTATCGGGATGGGCATGGTTATCACGCCGTTGGCCCCAGCCTGGCCGGCCGGCGCCAGCAGGATGGGCTCCAGGGACTTGATGCCCTGGACGAGAACACCGTTGCGGTAGAGCTCGCCCACAAAAGACGTCTCCTGCTGTACTTCGCCGGTGCTCTGGACGGTCGCGTTCACCTCTGCGGAATAGCCCACCTGAGGATGGTTGGCCAGCTTCAAGGAGAGCAACTTGCCCCCTCGGTGGAGCGACCCGTAAGGGACGAGCTGGAAGGGCAGCTTATAAGTGCCCAGCGTCTTGGCCTCTGGGAATGTGACACCCATCTTCGCTACGTAGCCACCGAGGGTCTGGGTGAGGGTGGCTGAACCAGGCCAGGTGACCTCGTACACCGAGGTCTGGTTGGGCAGCAGGCCCTCGCCCGTGGTGCCAGCCCACTTGTAGACCACGCCGTGGCCAGCGGACTTGGTGACCTTCATAGCGAAGCCGGGCTGGACGGTGATGTTGCTCGTGTTCTTGATCCGCACGAACACCGGCACCGGCGAGCCCACCTCCACCTGGGGGTAGGTGTAAGCCTCTATCACCGAACCGCCGACGACCTCCGTGCCGGTCACCGTTATGGCCACATTGACCTGTACCCCCACACCCGTGCTGACGCTCCCCTGCTTGGTGGCACCAGGCGGGACGAGGTTCACGTTGAGCTGACCGGCGTAAGCGCCATTAGCGGCGGTGGGAGGTACTTGGGCCTCGAGCGCAAGCATGGTGCCCTCGGCTCCGTTCGGTACGAAGACCCGAGTGACCGGTTTCGTCTGGCCGGGCCCATGGACGACCCGGAGCCAAGAAGCGATGGCGCCAGCCGGCTTTACGGTGAACCAGGCCCCCGCAGGCGACCCGTTGATGATGGTGATCGGGTTCTGGTAGTCGCCACTGCGGAGGGCATTGCTAAATGTGACCGTGGTCGGTGCGATACCGATCGTGTAACCCCTGGCTGGGGTGGTGGTGGTGGGGGCGGCCGCCGCCTGCGAGCTTCCCAGGGGAGCCGCCACGGCCAGAGACAGTACGGCGGCGCCAACAAGAGATCCGAGCCTGTTGCCCATGAGATCAAGCGTGGGCCAGGGTGCACGGCCGCGCAACGTCAAAATTGATGAAAACCGGCCCGTCGCGGGCCAGACGCGGAGAAGGAGGAGGACATATTGGGCCCTCCTCCTTCTCGGTGGTGTTGTCCGGTGTTGTTGTCTAGGTGGCCGCTTGACCTTGGGCGGGGCGCAC
>JBEKNX010000443.1:0-3899 GCA_049522375.1 Acidimicrobiales bacterium
CGTTTGCTCGGAGCTGTACGCGTCAACGAATGTTATGTTACTTATCGCCTGGGTTGACCCGCCAGCCGACGCGGGGGTGATACTCGTCCAGATCCCTATTGTGGCGGCGCTGCTCAGTACCGCCACCATGGCCGAGAGAACCACTTGCTTTTTCATGGTTTGCTCCTTGTGTTGTTGTGAAGGTTCCAAAGGCTAACCCGGCCCGCTGCTGGCCAGAGGGACCGCGCCGACGGGTGTGCATGTACGGTGCGAGCAACCTCCTAGGGTTCAACGAAGTTCCCCGGCTTAGGGAACCGACCGTCTCAGGTGGTCTTCAGCGGAAGTACGTCAAATCTGGTTGAAGCGTGCCCGTCCGGGTTGGAGAGCGCGATCGTGGCCGTGGCCCTGCCTAGCTTCGGTACGACGGTGCTGGCCGTCTGCCCCCCGCTCACCACTACGCTTGGTGCCGCGCTCCCGAAACGCAGGGCGAGGAAGTCAAACCCGTAGCCTTTGATGGTGACCTCGGTCCCCGGGGGCCCCTTGACGGGCGAGATGCCCGTGATCACCGGGGGCGCGAACTGGTAGCTGCCGGCGTCACAGCTGGTGGCCGGTCCTTGCCGGCGGGGTACGCCGCGTTGGTCCTGGCGGGAGCAGAAACTAGTGCCGGCCAGCTTCGCCGCCACCGGAATGACGTCATGGGCCGCGCTGGACCTCCTGATCCTCTCCGTGTGCGTCAAGCCACCATTGGACGCTAACGGTAGGAGACCGACCGCAGCGCCGATCGTGAGCTTGGACTTTGCGCCCATGGAGCAGGTCGACTGGTCGATCACGTTATAGCCCAGGTCAGTGTCCCCTCCCCCTGAGCAAACCGAGCCCCCTGCGCCGGTGTTGCCGACCAGGATGTCGCCGCCGAAACTGATGGTGGCCCCGGCCGTCGCGCTCACTAGGCCGCCCGGCCCCGCGGCCGTGTTGGCGTTGATAGTCGACCCGATGACGCTGGTACGGCCGGACTGGTCGACCCCTATTGCCCCTCCGCCGGCCGAACCGGTGGCCGCATTCCTCGTGATCGTCGAGCCGGTGATGCTCAGATGTCCGTCGTTGACATAAACGGCGCCCCCGGAAGCGGTGCGGGCGCCCTTTACGCTATTGCCGGCGAACAACGAGCCAACGATCGTGAGCGAGCCACCAACCTCGGAGATGGCCCCTCCGCCAGAGGTCGTCGTGGTAAGGGCGTTGTCACTGAACGTCGAGCCGGAGACGGCCATCGTCCCACCGTCGTCAAAGAGGGCGCCGCCCGGTGCATTGTGCGAGAAGGTCACGTCCGCAAAGTTCATGAAGTTGCCCCCGTCATGGACCGGAGCGCTCCCGCCGGTGATCGTTAGGTCCTGGATGGTCATCCTGGGAGCGTCGGCGAGAGCGTAGAGCACCGCGCTGGCGCCGTTACCAGTGAGGGTTGTCGCCGACGGGGAGACACCCGAGATCGTCAGCATCGGCTCGGGGTAGGACATGTCGGGGAAGTTGAGGCTGGTGACAAAGTGCCCCCTCCCGACATTGACCACCACGGGCGTAAGGTTGAAGGGCTGGTGGTCCGCCACGACCACCGCCCGGCTGACCGAACTGCATGGTTCGGATATCGAGCACGGCCCTGCCTTCGTGCCGGTGGCGGTGACGTAAAGCTCGGTCGAAGACGTGGCACCGGCGGGGGGTGGGTTGGCCGCCGCCAGCCCAAGGCCGAGTAGTGATGTCCCCGCTAATGCCGTCGCCGTTCGGGCGATCCCGCCCCGGCGGCGCCTAGGACGACTGGCCAATGTTCTCATCGGGTACCCCCATCCCCGCGTGGTCTTCCCGCGGATGCTTGTACGCAAGGGTAGACCCTCCCCAGGGCCGGCACTGGCCCGGACGTGTCGAGGCCTTGTCGTCCGCTAACGCCAGGCGTCGGCTGTCATAAGCCGCTCAGCGAAGCTTCTTGTCCCTCGTGGTGGACGTTGCCATGCCGTCGGCGTGCCGACAAACCTGACCCGGCTAGCGATGTCGCCGCCGTGCCAATCATCGAACTCGGTCTTTATCGCCTCGCAGATCCTGCTCACCGTCGACTTGGGCACCGTCGAGCCCGGCTATGACCAGTGGTTCCAGCGCGTTGGTGCGGGTGACACCGGTGCCCAGCAGGCGCGACACGATGGCCACTCGGTCCCTCTCACCTTTGGGGCGTTGCAGGGTCACCTCGCCGGCAGTCGTCTTCACGGTCAGGTCGGAATAGCCGTTGCGCAGCCCCTCACGCTCGCGCTCGCCGCGGGCGTAACGGTCCCGGCCCAAGAACTCGGTGAGCTCGACTTCCACAGCGGTCTGGAGCACCAGGCGCACCGCAGCTCGGGCTGCCTAGCGGCGGTCGTCTGCCTCGGCGGCTTAGACGACTTGTTCCTCGGCGGGGGCCTATCAAGTGGCCCACGGCCATCGGGGCACGGCTGACCGGTAGCCGCGGCCTGGTCGACCGTGCCGCGGTTCACCGGCCGGGACCAAGTGGAGCGACCGGCCCGCTTCGTGCTCGAATGTAAAGACCGCCGGCTCAGCAGGTCTAAGCGGTTAGCGGCCCCCTTGCTACTGAAGCGGTTTTGTTGTCAGGGCTTGAAAGCTGCGATAGCGGTGGCGTAGTAACCGCTTCCGGGACCGGTCCACCCTGCCGAAATAGGTCCCGTGGAGAAGTCAATCTGGTAGGCGGCCCATGCACGGTAGTAACTGCCGCCAGCTTGGGTCTCGTTCAAAGCCGTGTAGCCAGAGGTAGTCGAGTTCTGTGGGCTCGTGAACCCAGGACTGTTGAACGAGGTCCAAGCGTCACTGATCACGAGGTCCCCGCTTTGCGTCGTGGTTATGGGACCAGCCGTGAAGCTCGTCCCAGTCCCGGCGCTACTAGTGGACGCGTCAACGGGGTTCGATGACGCAATACCAGACCACTCCGAAACATTCGCCAGTTGCCAGTTCGTGGGCCCCGACAGCGTCACGGTGATGCCGGTGCTACTGCCCGAAGTCACAAGCCCGTACCAGATCTCTGCCTCACCTTGCCCGGAGCTGCCGTTCTGCTCGGTGACCTTGGTCCAGGTCCCGACGCCACCACCTGAGACCGAGGAGACCGTTGCGCTGTTGGAGTGGTCGTCGCCCACCATCAGGATCAGCGTGTCGCCGGTAGTGGTTCCGCTGGGCAGACTGAGGGTCTGAGTGGTAAGGTTCGCTCCCCCGGGCGCAACGACCTGCTCAACAAAGCTGATAGTACTGTAGGTGAAGCTGTTGGTCGAGGCCGCCGATGTGTTACCGGCCGCGTCGGTTGCGGTCACCGCCACCGTGTAGGTGCCGATGGCCGGGAAGTTGGAACTGGCAAAGCCGTAGGTCCAAAGTCCGGTGCCCGAGTTGTAGCTGCTCGGGTTTACGGTGTGGGTACCAGAGGCGAAGGCAGCGCCGTTCCAGGTGTTGTTCGTCGAGGACTGGGTGATGGTTAGGCTGATTGACGAGGCCCCGGTGATGCCGCTGGTGGCGTCGGTGGCCTGGCCGCAGATGGTGCTGGCCGACCCGCACGGGCTCGTGCCGCCACTAGCCCAACTGGTGGCGCTGTAGTTGCCACTGTTGGCCGGGAAGGTTACCGACACCGTGGGCGGGGCGGTGTCGACCTCGACGACGTTGGACGACGTGTAGGTGGTGGTGTTGCCCACGTTGTCGGGCACCTGGTACTCGTACTCGTAGCACTTGCCCGATGTGACGGTGGTGTCGGCGTAGGGCGAGGCCAGCCCGGTCGTACCCACCTGGGCAAAGCTGCCGAACGTGCCGCAGGTCCCGCCCGACAGGGTGGCCGAGGCCCGCAGTAACTGGGTGGCCGTTGTGTTGACACCGGACCCGGCGTCGGTCCCGTTGGTGAAGCTGACCGGTACCGACCC
>JBEKNX010000444.1:0-4785 GCA_049522375.1 Acidimicrobiales bacterium
TGGGCTACGGCATCGAAGCCGACCCGGGGCCGTCGGGGAGGCTCGGCCACTGGCGCATCGCCGGCGTGCCGGCTGAGGTGATGGAGCTCCATTCCAAGCGCGCCGCCCAGATCGAAGCCGAGTGCCAGCGGCGGGGCGAGACCACTTACCAGGCTCGCAGTGTGGCTGCGCGCACCACGCGGCGGGCCAAAGGACATGAGGCCGAGGGTGAGCTCGTTAGCCGCTGGCGGGCGGAGCTGGCCGAGGCCGGCTGGCCCGTCGAGCGCCTCGCCGCTTCCGTGGACGCTGCTCGTCATGACCGGGAAGTGGTGGAGCCGCTCAGCTTCAAGGGGGCACGGGCGCTGGTCTCAGGCGTTCTCGCCTCCGAGGGCGACCTGGCCCGGCGCAAGGTTTTTGCCCGTCGTCACCTGGTCGTCGCCCTGGCCCCGCACGTTTTCGGCCAGCGCCCCGAGGTGCTCGACCGCCTGGTGGACCGGGCCTTGGCCGACCCTGAGGTCGTCCCCCTGGTCGGCGTGGCCGGGGCACGCGAGCGGGCCCATTCGCTGGCTTCGGTGCTGGCCCGGGAAAGCGCCATCGCCGAGAGCCTGGCCCGCCAGTTGGGCCGCACGGACGGGCCCGTCGCCTCCCCCGAAGCCATTGACGGCGCCATCGGAAACGCCGAGCAGTCCTTCGGTGCCCCGCTGTCGGACGAGCAGCGCTCCGCCGTGCTCGGCATCTGCACCTCGGGACGGGGGGCGGAACTGACCGTGGGGGTGGCCGGGGCAGGCAAGACGACCATGCTCCGGGCCGTGGCGGAGGCCTTCGAGCGCTCCGGCCACCAGGTGCTGGGCACCGCCACCTCCGGCCAAGCGGCCCGCAACCTGGGCTCCGAAGCCGGGATCGCTGAGTCCCGCACCCTGGCCAGCCTTCTCTGGAGGCTCGACCACGGCCGGCTCGCTTTCAACGAGAACACCGTGGTCGTCTTGGACGAGGTGGGCATGACAGACGACGTCGACTTGGTGCGCCTCAGCGCCTATGTGGAAGCCGCCGGCGCCAAGGTGGTGCTGACCGGCGATCACCACCAGTTGGGCCCGGTCGGTCCCGGGGGAGCCCTCGGTGCCCTGGTGGCCCGCCACCCCGGCGCCGTGTCGCGGATCACGGAAAATGTAGGTTCGCGATCACCGAAAATGTAGGTTCGGCCTGAGCCCTTGATGGCCTTGTTCGCGATGATAGGTCAGTTCCTCGGCACCACCTCCTGGTCGAGCAGTTCTGTCACAGAAACGGGCTGATCGCAGTGGGGACATGGGCCGCCAAGGCCGAGCTTGCGCATGAAAGTGCCGCAGTCTTCGCACCGTTGACGACCGACCGCTCTGGCGCCGCAAGCGTCGCACTCGTAGACGGTTATGGGCCGGCGAGGACGAGCGGGGGGGACCACGACAGACGGGCGGTCCGCCTGGTGGCGCCGTCGCCAGGCTTCGGTCTTGCAGGCGGGCGAACACCATTGGCGCTTGCCCTGGCGGGCGAAGCCCTGCTGGCAGACCGGGCAGGTGATCGTCACAGTATCGTCATCGTCACGCCACGGGGGCCCGCCAGGTCCCAGTTCATTGGGCACCGCCGTTCACCGCCTTTCGGACCGCTTCGGCGCGCGCCCGGTGCGCCCGCATCCGGTAGGACTGGCCCTCGATGTTGAGCACCACACTGCGGTGGAGCAAACGGTCCAGCAGGGCGGCCGCCACCATCGGGTCATCGCCAGCTACTTTGGCCCAACTGGCGATGCCCAAATTGGTCGTTACGCAGGTGCTGCCCTTCAAATAACGTTGAGCGACAACCTGGAAAAGGGCGGCGGCGGCCTCGGCTGGCAGGGGCAGGTAGCCGACCTCATCGATTATCAACAACTTCGAGCCGGCGTAAAAGCGCATCGTTGTCGCCCAGCGCCCCTCCAGAGCGGCGCGGTGGCAGCGGGCGGCCAGGTCGGCGGCGGTGGTGTAGTGGACCTTGTAGCCGGCCTCGAGCGCCGCCCAGCCAAGTCCTATGGCGAGCATCGTCTTGCCCACGCCCGGGGGCCCGACGAACAAAATGTTGGTGGCGTCGTCCAAAAAGCGCAGGCTGGCCAGTTCGGTGACGAGCTTTTTGTCCACCGAGGGCTGGGCGTCGAAGTCGAAGTCGGAGATCCGCCACGGCGCCGGTAAGCAGGCGAAGCGGGCCAGGCTGGCCCGCCGGCGGGCCTCGGTGGCCTCGGCTTCGATGCTAAAGAGCCGTTCCAATAGCACGGTACTGCTCCAGCGCTCCCCCCGGGCCCGCTCGAGCAGGCCGGGCAGGGCCTCGGCCGCGGCCGACAGGCGCAAGGTGGCCAAGTGGCCCCGCAGGGACTGGTAGGTGGCAGCTTCGCTCATGAGCTCACCTCGGCACTGCCCGGGAAGGCGGCGTAGATGACTTTGGCCAGCGCCTCCAAGTCGACAGCCGGCTCGGGACCGCCGAGCCCGGCCAGGCGGGCCCGCTCGGCCAGGGCGGCCGCCCCGGGGGGGCGGTTCTCCTTGCGGTCGCAAGGCCGTTTGTTGCTGAACTGGCCGAGGACCACCTTTTCCAGGGCTTGGCGGTGCTCGGGGGTGCGGACTATCTCCCCCGAGCCGGCCCGGGCCAGGCGGTGGGTGACGACCAGGGCGCCTGAGGGGCTGTAGATCTCCAGGGCGTTCGTCCCGAGACGGTGCCGGAGGGCCATGGTGGCACCTTGCAGGCCAGGGGCGACCGAGTACCGGTTCCCCCTGAAGGCGACGCTGGCCCGGTGGTCGACCGTGGCCGTCACCTCGATGGTGGCCGGGTAAGGGACGGCGGGCAGGGCCAGGAGCGGTTCGGCCTCGGCCAGCTCGCCGACCGTTGGCCAGCGAGGCCGGGCCCCGTCGGTGGGTGGCTCCTCGATGCCCCGGGGGCTACGGAGCCGGGCATCGCCCTTGGTGGCCCAGAACCGGTCCAGGCTCACCTGGGCCTGCTCTTGGCTCTCGGCTGACAAGGTGCGCCACCACCGCCCGGTGGCAAAGCGCACGGCGGCTTCGACGGCGCCCTTGCGGTTGCCCCGCCGGGCGGGGCAGGCCACCACGACCGCACCATAATGCTTGGCCACGGGGGCGAAACTGGCCTGTACGTCGCCGGTGGCGGGCACGACGACGGTGGCCATGCGGTCGACCCGCCAGTGCCGGGCGGTGCCGCCCAGGCGCCTCAGCACGCCGTCCATGGCCTCGACCAGGTGGGCCTGGTCGGTGGCCGGGCAGAGGACCCCGCGGCTGCGCCCCGAACAGGGCAGCGTGCCGAGCAGCACGTAGGCGGTCCCTCCCCAAGGGGCCTTACGGCGCTCGAACCAGTCCCATTGGACCTCGTCGCCCGCGGGGTGCTCGATCTCGATGGTGTCCCGGCCGACCACGCCCGAGCAGGCCTCGCAGTGGGGCCGCAGGGCGGCCAGGCGCAACTGGCGGGCGAAGGACGGGTAACTGCGTGCGTAACCGAGCTCGCTGACCTCGTCAAATAACGTGCTCGCCCACACGTGCGGGTCGTCGACGAACCGGGCAGTTAGGTAGGGGACGAAACGCTCCAGCGGGCCGGGCCCGGGCCGCCGGCGTACACCAGGCTGCCTCTTGTCCTCCAGGTAGTCCTTGACTGTCCGCCAGTCTCTTCCGATGTGGCGGCCGATCGCTGCGTACGACCACCCTCTTTTCCTGAGTGCATTGATCTCCACGTCTTCTCCTTGTGTGATCATGACCTTCGGGCTCCTTCCAGCGCTCAAGGCATAGACACCCAAAGCATGGGAGGGGCCCGATGGCCTGTTGGTGGACCCTTCCGTCTCTCAGCCCACCAAGGCACTCAGGTACCTACATATTCGGTGATCGACCTCCTACATGTTCACGTGATCCTTAACAATCCTTAACAGCCGTTCACTACTTGGCCGAGAACCGCCGCCAGCACGACCTCGAAGAGCGCCACGCCCTGGAGGCCCTGCGTGACGGGGACGTCGGCCAGGCCGTCGACTGGTACGCAGCGCACGGCCGCGTCCACGCTTTGGACAGCCGGGACAACGCCCTGCAGGCGGTGGTCGCGGCCTGGGCGGCGGACACGGCTGATGGTAGTGAGACAGGGCTGTACGCCTGGCGCCGGGCCAACGTGGCCGAACTAAACCGGCGCGCCCGGGCCTGGATGGAGGACAGTGGCCGGCTGTCCGGGCCCGAGCTCGCGTGCCCGGGCGGTGCCACCTACCGAGCCGGCGACCGCGTCGTCACCCTGGCCCCGAGTGCGGCCGGGACCGTGGTCACCTCGCAGCGGGCCACAGTGGAAGCGGTCGAGTCCGGAAGCGCTTCGCTTGTACTGCGCACCGACGACGGCCGCCAGGTCCGGCTTAGCGGGGAAGAACTTGGGACCGACCGGCTCGGCCACGGATATGCCACCACGGTCCACCGGGGCCAGGGTTCCACGGTGGGCCGGGCTCATCTTTTCGCCGACGGCGGGGGACGGGAGTTGGCCTACGTGGCCATGAGCCGGGCCCACGGCGCCACCCACGCCTGGGTGGTGGCCGACGACCTGGCCCAGGCGGCCGAGGACCTACGCCGGGACTGGTCCGTCCGGCGCACACCCACCTGGGCGCTGGACGCCTGCGTGCCGGCCACGACGCTCAAGGAGGCCGTGGTCAGTCTGGCCAACTCGGGGCAAGCCCGGGTGGTCGCCCTGGCCCTAGCCCGGAGCGGGGCTACGGCCAACGCCACAGCACAGCTGCATTCCCTCGACTTGGCACCGGAGCTGGCTAACGCCCGGAGCGCCCTGCAT
>JBEKNX010000445.1:0-3876 GCA_049522375.1 Acidimicrobiales bacterium
GTCCTCGGCCTGTACGGCGCCGTCGCCGCACATAAACGGCCAGTCGCGCCAATCGGTGCTGGCCTTGTCCTGGCAGTAGCGGGCGTAATAGGTCTGGACGAAACGCTCGGGCTGGCCCCACACCGTCTGCATGACCCCGGGCCACGGGTTGCGTACACAGATGTTGCCGGCTTTGCCGCTGCCCGCCTCCACCACCCCGCCGTCGTCGTCGTAAATGACGGGGTATATGCCCACCGCGGCGGGGCCGCAGCTGCCCGGCTTCATGGGCTTGAGGGCAGGCAGGGTGCTGGCCAGGAAGCCCCCCGTCTCGGTCATCCACCATGTGTCGACGATGGCGGCCTCGCCCTTGCCCACACTTTCGTAGTACCAACGCCAGACTTCGGGCTCGATGGGCTCGCCCACCGTGCACATCAGCTTGAAGTGGTAGTCGTACTTGGCGGGCTCGTCCTTGCCCAGTTTGCGCAGCATGCGCACGGTGGTGGGGGCGGTGTGGAAAATGTTCACGCCCAGCCGCTCGGCGATCCTCCAGGGCCGGCCGGGGTCGGGGTAGGCGGGGGCGCCCTCGTACAGGACGCTGGTGGTGCCGAGGGCCAGCGGCCCGTAGACGATGTAGGAGTGGCCGGTTATCCAGCCGATGTCGGCGAAGCACCAGTAGGTGTCCTCGGGATGGATGTCGAGGAAGTACTTGGAGGTGCCGGCCACATAGGACAGGTAACCGCCCGTCGAATGCTGGGCGCCCTTGGGCCTTCCCGTGGTGCCGCTGGTGTACATGAGGAAAAGAGGCGCCTCGGCCGGCATCGGCACCGGCGCCACGACCTGGCGCAGGTAGTCGGCGATGACCTCGTCCACGAAGTAATCGCGCCCATCGACCATGGGGCTGTCGGACCCGTACTGGCCCGGGTTCCTCCTGAACACCAGGACCTTTTCTATCTCAACGCCTTCGGACTTGGCCACGGCTACGGCCTCGTCGGCCTTGGCTTTGTGGTCGAGCCATTTCCCGTCCCGGTAATAGCCGTCGATGGTCACCAGGACCCGGCTGCCCGAGTCGGCTATACGGCCGCCGCAGGCTGTGCCGGAAAAACCGGCGAAAACCTCCGAGTGCACGACGCCCAGCCGGGCGCACGCCAGCATCGAGACGGGCAGGTCGGGGACCATCGGCAGGTGGAAGGTCACCCGGTCGCCGCTCTGTAGGCCGCAGAAGCCTCTCAACATGGCGGCGAACTCGTTCACCCGGCGGTAGAGCTCCCGGTAGGTTATGGCTTTGGTGTCTTCGGCCTCGGGCTCGGGCACCCAGATAAACGCCGCCTTGTTGGCTTTAGTGGGGAGGTGACGGTCTACGCAGTTGTAGCTGGCGTTGAGCCGGCCCCCTACGAACCACTTCCAAAAAGGCGGGTTGGTGGTGTCCAGCGTCGTATGCCAGTACGTTTCCCAGTCCAGCAGGTCGGCGTACTCCCGGAAGCACTCGGGAAAGTGCTCCTCAGCGAACCGTTGGTAAATGGCCGGGTCCGAGGCATTGGCCTGGCCGATGAAACGGGCCGAGGGCGACAAGTACTCCTCCTCGCGCCAATGGACCGCTATCTGAGCTTCGCTTAGCGAACCCCCGGTCTCCTCTGAGCTTGGCACGGACCACCTCTTTCGCAACGGCAGGAGCGGCGGAGCTGACAATAGCAAGCGGCCCCAGTTATTGTGCGGTCCGATGAAGGACATCGTCGTGGGCGTGGACGGTTCGGACACGAGCTGGAGGGCGCTCGCCATGGCCATCGGGGTGGCCCGGCGCTGGGAGGGGTGCACCATCCGCATCTGCTACGTCACCCAGGTCCCCGTCTCCGCCCAGCTAGGTGCCATCGCCCTGCCCATCTCACCCCTGGCCGGGGCCAATGAAGCCGGCCAGCTCAAGCAGGCGGTGTCCGACGAGCTGGCTCGCTACTCGGTGGCGGGGGAGTTCAACGAGCGCAGCGGCGAGGTGGCCCGGGAGCTCGAGACCCTGGCCGAAGCCTGTCATGCCGACCTGATCGTGGTCGGCCGGTCGCGCCACCCGGCCCTGCACCTGGGCGGCGTCCCCCGCCGGGTCCTGGCCATGGGGCGCCGGCCGGTCCTGGTCGTCCCCTGATGCCTGGTCCCTGATGACGGGTCGTCCCCGGTGACGGTCGGGCCGCTCGTGGTCAGGCTGGTCGCCACGGCCCTGGCCGCCGGCGGTGCCGCCGTGGCCCGCCAGGCCGGGGGGCGGGTCGTGCTGGTCGAGGGCGCCCTGCCCGGCGAGACCGTTGACGCCGTCGTCACCTCGGAGCATCCCAGCTACGCCCGCGCCACGGTCGTGGCGGTGCTCGAAAGCTCGCCCGACCGGGTGAGCCCGCCGTGCCCCAACGTGGCCCGCGGGTGCGGAGGCTGCGGCTGGCAGCACGTCTCGTTCGACGCCCAGCGGCGGGCCAAGCTGGCGCTGGTGACCGAGGCCCTCGTGCGCCTGGGCGGCGTCGACCAGCCCCGAGTGGAGCCCGGGCCGCCCCTGCCCACCGAGGGCTACCGGACCACCCTGCGCATGGCCATCGGGCCGGGCGGGGCTGGTTTCCGCCGCCATCACGGCCACGACGTCGTCGAGGTGGGGGAGTGCCTGGTCGCCCACCCCCTCCTGGCCGAGCTCGTGGCCACCGGCGACTTCGGCTGGGCCCGGGAGGTCACCCTGCGCTGCGGTGCCGGTACCGGCGACCGCCTGGCGCTGCTGGCGCCCAGCGCCGCCGGGGCTGCCCTGCCGCCCTCGGTACTGGTGGTGGGCGAGGACGAGCTCGACGCCGGCCGCCGGGCGTGGATGTTCGAGGAGGTCGCCGGGACGCGCCTGCGGGTGTCGGCCCGTTCGTTCTTCCAGGCCAGCCCTCAAGGAGCGGAGGCCCTCGTCGACGCCGTTAAGGCGGCGGTCGCCGGGGCCGAGCCGGGTGAGCTCGTCGACGCTTATGGCGGTGTCGGGTTGTTCGGGGCGACGGCCGGCGCCGGCCGCGAGGTCACGGTATTGGAGCGCTCGGCGTCCTCCGCCGCCGACGCCAGGGTCAACCTTCCCTCGGCCAAGGTGCTGCGCCTGGACGTGGGGCGCTGGCGGCCCTCGCCGGCGGCCGTCGTCGTGGCCGACCCGCCCCGGGCCGGCCTGGGGCGGCGCGCCGTGGCTGTCCTGGCGGCCAGCGACGCCGGCCACCTGGTCCTCGTTTCCTGCGACCCCGCTTCTCTGGGCCGCGACGCCGGCCTGCTGGGGGCCAAGGGCTTCGGGCTCCGCTCGACCACCGTGGTCGACATGTTCCCCGGGACCCCGCATATAGAAACGGTCAGCCTCTTCACACGCTAGGGCCGTTGCCCGGCCGCGACGGCTCACGGCCGAGGGTCACCCCGCCGGGCCCAGGGTACTGAGCTACGTTCGCAGCGTCAGCAACTTTGGGTTATCGTCCTTCGGCACCGAGGCGCGGCGCCATCGGAAAGGAGCGCGACGATGCTCATATCCACGATGAACGACATACCCGGCTACCAGGTCACGCAGGTCCTGGGAGAGGTTTTCGGCTTGACGGTGAGGAGCCGCAACATCGGTTCCCAGTTCGGCGCCGGCCTCAAGTCCCTGGTGGGCGGCGAACTGAAGGGGATGACCAAGAACCTGGTCAGCAGCCGTTACGAGGTGATCAACCGAATGGCCGAAGAGGCCGCCGCCAAAGGGGCGGACGCCGTACTGGCCATGCGTTTCGACACCTCGGAGATGGGCGGCAACTGGACGGAGATCTGCGCCTACGGGACGGCCGTCAAGGTGAGCGGCCTGCCGGCCGCCGAGGCCTCCAGTTGGCAGGGAGCGGCACAAGAGGGCTGGCAGCCGAGCCAGTAGAGCAGCTGGGCTGGTACGCCGGCCGG
>JBEKNX010000446.1:0-3841 GCA_049522375.1 Acidimicrobiales bacterium
CAACTTTTCGGCTACAGCGTGCAACAGATGCAGGACTTGCTCGCTTTTTGCAAGGAGAACCAGCTCATAGTCACGATCCGCGGGCGTGCGCAGGCCTCGCTTGAGTGGCTGCAGCAACCCGGCGGCGCGGCGCTCAAGGCCGAAGCGTTCAAGATCAAGACAGTCGACGCCATCGACGAGGCGTTCCTAGGCTACGCACCACCTCCCGGGTGGCGGTAGGGTCGAGCGCTGGCGCGGTGGTGACTAACCGGTCGGCTGGGTCCCGACCAGGCCATCACGGTGGCATTTCTCAGCACACCGGCCCGGGACCCGCAGATGGCCTTTGGGGTCACCCCGTTTCCAGCGCCCGCCCGTCGAACCGTGCATGCGGTGCTGCCGCACACGGCTCACCGACGCCCTTCACCGGCGGTGTTCAGCAACAAGCGCCCGCCAGGCCCAATTGGGCCTGGGTGCGACGACAAGCCCATTGAGGTTGACCAAGCCGAAATGGTCCGGGGACTGGCCTACGTAGCGCAGCCCCCAACGCCGGCTCTGGCGGTGGAGGTTGGCCACGAAGATGGCTAGACGCTCGAACGCATGGCGCATGATCTTGTCGAAGGCACGGGCCGAGTTCCCGATCCTGAAGAACCCAGCCCAGCCGCGCAGAAACCGGTTGAGGCTCCCGACGACTTCTTCGACCGGCACCAGCAAGCGGGTGCGGCTCGTGAGCTCACGGAGCCGGTCCCGGGCATGCTGGGCTGCCCGACGTGAGGGCCAGCGGGCTAAGAAGACGAAGCGCCGTGCTCCACTGCGGCCCCGGGCGCGCACCAAGCGGTGATGGAAGCCGAGGAAATCAAAGCCCTCGCCCCCCTCCACCAGGTGCACGATACGGGTCTTGGCCAACTTCGGCTCCAAGCCGAGGTCGGCCAGCAGGGCCGTGAGCCTCACCAAGGCTCGTTCGGCCTCCGCTCGGGAGCGGCACATCACCACCAGGTCATCGCAGTACCTGACCAGGACCCCGCTCTCCTCCGCTTCCCAGGCCCGGTCCAGCCGGTCCAGGTAGACATTGCAGAGCAACGGGGAAACGACCCCGCCCTGTGGGGTGCCGGTTACAGCATGGCGGACCACGCCGTCCTCCATTACTCCGGAGCGGAGCATCGCCCGGAGCAGCTTGAGGACTTTACGGTCACAGACCCGTTCTTCGACCGCAGACACCAACCGGTCATGCGGGATCGCCCCAAAACAATTGGCGATATCCGTTTCTACCACCCAACGCTGGCCCCTGAAGGACTGATCGAGCAGCACTTGCAGGGCATCGTGGACCGCCTTCTTCGGCCGGAAACCGAAGCTGGCAGGCCGGAAGTCGGCTTCGAAGACCGGTTCGATAACGGTCTTCAGGGCCGCTTGCACAATGCGGTCGCGGACCGCAGGGATCGACAGCGGGCGCTTGTCCAGCTCGCCGGGCTTTGGTATCAACACCCGTCGGGCCGGGAGCGGCCGATAAGTCTGTTCCTTTAGTTCCGAAGCCAGTTCGTCAAGCAGGCGGGGGACCCCGTAGCGCTCGACGTCAGCGAGGGTGATGCGGTCGATGCCGGCAGCGCCGCGGTTGCGGCGCACCTGCTCCCACGCCCGCTCCAAGACGTCCCTGCGGTGGACCTTGTCATAAAGCGCGTGGAACCGTCGCCCGGGTTCGGCCTTGGCCGCCCGGTAAAGCGTGCGTTGAAGTTCTTGGACCTTGTCATCGGCGGTCATAGCCTTGTCGGCACTCACCAGCCCTCCCCTGCTCCGCACACATGGACGAAGTAGCGGCCCTTCCCATCACCGGCGGTTGTGTTGTCCGTCCGGTTCGAGCGGTAGTACGGCCGCCTCCGACTCCCTCCCGGCACTCCGCCCACTTCCCGGCTCGTCACCGGTTATAAGGCATTGCCGTTCCCATAGGCTCCGCAGCCGTGGGGCCGGGGAGGGCCTCCCCAGTTCCCGCCGTCACCTTCTGAGCGTTCCGGGCCCTCTACGCCGGGGAGTTCTTTGGGGCTGCACTCCAGGATCTGCACCCCTTCCATGGCCTTCGCCCTGAGAGACCGGGCTCGGCTCTCCCTCCGCCCCGCCCGAAGGCAGGCACACTAACGACGCGGCAGGCTTCGCTTGATGCTACGGACCGCTCAGTCGCTCCCCCTATAGGGCTTTTGACGCTGGGCTTCGACGCCAGGCGTTTCCCCCTGACGCCGCCAGCCTGCTACCGGGCCTCCTGGCAGCTACCCGGACCGGACTTGCACCGGTAGGCGACGGCGAGCTTTTGATCAGGTCAGACTCTCGATAGGCCCCTCCTGGTCACTGGGCGCACTCCCAGATTTGGTGTAAAACCTCCGGGACGTAGGTTCCTCATTGGTGATGTTACGCCGCGGGTGTGACCATTATGGCGTCCGCTTCTTCTTGGTCTATCGGTACGGGGTCGAACAGTTCTCGACGTAGCTCGGCCAGCAGGCGGATGGAAGGGATGCTCCGGCTGACGCCTCGCCAGCCCCGACTGGCCCGGTCGAGCACGGCCCAGACGAGCGACAGACAAGAGCGCTCACCAGGGAACCGGCCGATCACCTTTACTCTTCTGCGGGTTTCCCCGAAGGTGCGTTCTATGAAGTTGGAGTGCCGGACGCGGTCCCAATGTTCGGCCGGGAAGCGTAGGTAGGTAATGAGGTGCTCGAAGTCGTCCTCCAGGCACTCGACGGCGGCCGGGTACAGCTTGCGCCACTTGGAGGCGAAGGACCGAGCCCGGTTGCGGGCGACGGCCTGGGCGGCGGTGCCGGGCGCGGCGTCGAGTTCGTCGAAGATGCGCCAGAACTCGGTCTTGACCTGCGCCTGAGCGTGAACCGGCACCTTGGCCAGGATGTTCCGGGCCCGGTGGATGAGGCACTTCTGGCGCAGGGAGCGGCAAAAGACGGTCTCTAAGGCGCTGATCAGGCCCTTTCCGCCGTCGGATATCACCAGCAGCGGGTCTCGCAGTCCCCGGGCCTTGAGGCTGGAGAAGAAACCAGCCCAGGCGTCGGTCGATTCATTGGACCCGGGCTCCAGGCCCAAGAACACGGGCTTGGCCGAACTAGTGATGCCCCAGGCCACCAGCACCGGCTCGGCCGGTGCACCTGGGTGCATCTTGAAGTAGCTGCCGTCGGCGAAGAAGTAGTCGAGCTCGATGCCCGACAGGTCACGTGACCGCCAATCATCGAACTCGGTCTTTATCGCCTCGCAGATGCTGCTCACCGTCGACTTGGACACCGTCTAGGCCGGGCCCAGGGCGTCGGCCAGGCTGGCTTCCACGTCCCGCACCGACAAGCCTCGGACGAAGCCGGCGATGACCAGCGATTCCAGGGCGTTGGTGCGGGTGACACCGGTGCCAAGCAGGCGCGACGCGAAGGCGACCTCGGTACCTCTCACCTTGGGGCGTTGCAACGTCACCTCGCCGGCGGTCGTCTTCACCGTCATGTCGGAATAGCCGTTGCGCAGCCCTTCACGCTCGCGCTCGCCACGGGCGTAACGGTCCCGCCCCAAGAACTCGGTGAGCTCGGCTTCCACGGCGGTCTGGAGCACCAGGCGCACCGCCGCTCGGGCCACTTCCTCGAAGTGCTCGAGCAGGCTGCCCCGCTCGGCACCGGCGATCATCTCATCTATCTCGGCGCGGATGCGCTCGCTGGGCGATACTCGTGTAGTCATCGGGTGTAGGTCCTCCTTCTATGAGTTGGTTGCTCTTCGAAGGAACCTACGGTGCGCCGGGATAAGCCGGCATGGAGCAGGGGATGCAAGAGCCCTACATCGAAGGAGTAGCGAACCACGATGGCCCCGAGTCATGCGCCGCCGTCCGTGAGGATGGCGA
>JBEKNX010000447.1:0-3840 GCA_049522375.1 Acidimicrobiales bacterium
TTCGACCTCACCAACGGACAGGTCGCCATAGGGAAGGACGCCGCCGAACAGGTCGCCGTGGTCGGCCATGGCCACTCCGAGCAGCAGGCGGTCCAGGCCCGCCTGCCAGGTGCCGACTTCGAGGCCTTCAAGTCCCCAGGCGGAGCGGTGGGCGCCGTCCAGTCCCCAACGCACGCCGGTGCCCGCCAACCAGCGCTCGATCTGCGAGAGAGCGTTGTCGTCAAGGCCAAAACAGGCGCGCACCGGCTCCCGGGACACGAAGTCGATGACCTGGGCCGCCGTCACCCGGCTGCTGGCCAGCTCGAGGAGGTGGGCGGCCACGGCCAACAAGGGGTTGGTCTGGCGCAACGAACGGTCAGCCAAGCGAGCCCTCAACTCGGGCGCCCCAGCGAGCGCGGCCGACCCAAAAGTGGCGTTCACCAGGGGGGCGAACAGCTCGATGTCGGGGCACATCATGATCACATCACGGGGCTCAAGCGTCGGGTCCGCCGCCAGGAGGTGGAGCACGGCCTCGCGGGCGACCTCCACCTGGCGGGCTCGCCCGTGGCAGCAATGGACGCGCAAGCTGTCGTCGTCACCGGCCAAAAGGGGGCGCCGGTCTTGGCTCCCCGGGGCGGGCGGCCCGGTCGGCGCCCGGTCGGCGCGGATGTCCGCCTGGATGAGCCCGAGCAAGCTAGGCCGGGAGCCGGGTACAGCTCTGTGCTCACCGCCCGTCACCCCTTCCGAGGCCAGCACCAGCTGCATCTCCCGGGCATCGCGTCCCCAGGAGCGCAGCAACGGGTTGTCCGGCAATTTGGCCGTAACGTCCTCGCCTCGGGGCATGCCGGCCGGGGGGTGAGGAGCGGCGGCGGCGACCTTGTCCCATAGGGCACCGGACGGGTGGAGCAAGAAAAGGTGTACATCACGGTGGGCCGAGATCGCTTTGAGCACCTTCAGATGGCCGGCAGGGATGCGGGTCAAGCCGAACACCGAGATGCGAGAGGGAAGAGCCAGCGGCTGAGCCACGGGCCCGAGCAGGTCGGCGGCCATTTCGAAGCGCTCGGCCGGGCTCGGCGCGGCCAGGCGCCTACGGAGACGGCGCCACAGTTCTGCCTGCCACGCCTGGTCAGGGCCCCGCCCGGAGCCGCTCTCCGGGGCACCGCTCTCCCGGGCGCCGCTCTCCGGGCCCGCGCTCTCCAGCCACTCCATGAGCATCCGGGGCCGGTGGACCGCGTACCGGTCGTAGAGATCGGCGACGTGGCGCACGGTGGCAAACCGTCGCGGTTGTCCCGTCGGCGTGAGGGGACAGGACGCTCGTAGGTGGTCCGCCAGGGGGCTGAGGAAGCCTTCGTCCATGTGCTCGTCCACCAGCTGCAGCAACGGCCAGACGGCGTGCTCAGGAGCCCATGGGTCGTCTTCGGGCGCCCCACCGCCCAGCCCACAGGCGGCGGCGGTGGCCGTCCACAACAGCGTGGCCGGGAAGGGGAAGTCGATGTTGGCGCATACCCCGTCCGTGGTGCCGGGGCGGGCGCCTAAACGGTGCGAAAGTCGTTGTGTGACCCAACGCTCCACACCTCGTGTCGGGACGGCCACTACCTCTCTGGCCAGAGGGTCGTCCAACGGGTCGAGCAACACGTCGCCCAAGGCGTCGACCAGGTAGTCGGCCCGGGCGGACCGGTGGAGGCAAAGCACCGGTCCAAGGCTAGGAGGTGGGTGTGACAGCCTCCAGGCCGTCCAGGCCCGACAAGCCGTCCAGGCTCAGGGCGTTCTTGTCCTCCCGGTAGGCCGCCAGGCCGTCGGGGCCCTTGGCCTCCGCCCAGCGGGCCATGTTGTCCCTGTGGCGCTCGAAGCTCATCAGCGGCACGCCGAACCCGCACGAGGTCGAGACCCTCTCGACGTCCACCACGATGAACGACCGCCGGCCGAGAGATGGGCGGAACTGCCCTTCCAACGCGGGGTAACGGTCGTCCCCGGGCACTACCGCCTGGCCTCGCCCATGCAGGCGGACGATGCGGGGAGGCCCGGAGAACGCGCAGAACATAATGACGATCCGGCCATTTTCTCGGAGGTGGGCAATGGTCTCGATGCCGCTCCCCGTCATGTCCTGGTAGGCCACACGCATGTCGTCCAGGACCTGAAAGTCCCGGTCGTTGCCCTTCGGGCTGCAGTTGACGTGCCCACCGTGGAGCGGCGCCGTAGCAACGAAAAAGACGGGCTGGGAGATCAGGAACTCGGCCAGTTTGGCGTCTATGGCAGGAATAACGCGGCCCATGCCCTGCCAGGTTAGGGCCCCCCAATGTTTGCACTTCACGAAATATGCCACATGGGTTCGGCATTCCTTAAGTGCGGAGGCGGCAAGGTCGGAACCTTGTCCTCGGGGGCCTGGTCATCGCGTACCTGGTCTGGCTGCTCGGGCGCCGCGACCAGGGCTTCTCGGTACCTATCGACGCGCTGATCGCGGTAGGAATGGGCCTGAACGTCCTCGGCTGAGCGCCGTGCTGAACGGGGCTCTTCGCCAATGCTCAAGCTGGACCGGCTCTTCATCAGCGACCTCGCCGGCGGCGGACGGGCCTGCGAGCTGCAGCTGGTCCGATCGACCGTCGAGCTTGGGCACGCCTTGGGCCTGCGGGTCGTGGCCGAGGGGATCGAAGATGTCGCCACCTTGCACCTGGTGTCCCAGCTGGGCTGCGACCTGGCGCAGGGCTACTACATCGGCCAGCCTAAGCCGGCGGCGGAACTGGCTTTCGCGGTCGCCTCCGGGCTGGCCTTGGCCGGGGTCGGTTGAACACGACCGGGGGCGGCGCCTTTTACACCGCCTGATGGCGCCGTGGCCGGTGCTCAGGCGGGGGCGGGGCGGGGTGCCAGGCGCCCGGCATCACTGCGCCTGTGCCGCCCGTCCGGCACCAGGAAAACCAGGGGGACCATACATACCAGCAGGGCGGACAGGATAAAGAAGGCCTGGGTCAACGTTTGCACCTCGTGGCCGGTGTGGGCGGCGACCGAGGTGGCCAGAGATATGCCCAGGATGGCACCTCCTTGCCGGGCGGCGCCCCGCAGGCCCGTGATGGCGCCGACGTCGTCGGGCGCCAGTTCGATGGAGGCGTTGTTGGCGGCAGGCGCCGACATGCCGGTGCCTAGCCCGGAAAGGGTGGCCCCCACAGCCAGCCAGGCGTAGGGCGAGAGCACCTCGGGACGGGTGGCGATCATGGCCAGCCCGCCGGCGATGAAAGCGATGCCGACGATGATCGGCAACCGGTACCCAGTGCGGTGTATCAAGACCGAGGCGGAGACGGCCAGCACGATCTCCCCGACGGCTCTAGCCGTGAGGAGCGTGCCCGCGGCCAGGGGCGTGAAGCCGAAGCGGTCCTCGGCGAACAGCGGTACGAGCGACCCGAAGCCGATGGCACAGGCCCCCCAGACCAGGTTGATGGAATTGGTGGCCTGGAACACTCGGCCCTTGAGCAGGTGGGGGGGGACCAGGGGGTCCGCCACCCGGGAGCAGCGGCGGACAAAGGCCCAACCGCAAACGACGGCGAAGGCGAAAGGGATGGTGCAGGCGGGCGACGTCACATCGACCGTACGGTTGCCGATGTCGGTGATCGCCAGCATCAGCCCCACGACGCCGCCGCCCAGAAGGAACGCCCCGGCCAGGTCAGGACGGCCACCGCGCCGGGAAGACGAGGGCAAGAACCTCCAGGCCAGCAACGTGAAAGTGACGCCGATCGGCACATTGACCAGGAACACGCCGCGCCAGGACCAGGTGGTGAGGATGATGCCGCCCACGACCGGGCCGACCAATGCCCCCAGGGGGAAGATGCTCGAGAACATGCCAAGGGCACGGTTGCGGTGCCGGCCGAATAC
>JBEKNX010000448.1:0-3839 GCA_049522375.1 Acidimicrobiales bacterium
ACTCGTTGAACAAAGCCAGCGCCTCTACGAGGTGGCCCCGCGCCCGGGCCAGCACGGCCGCTGAGTAAATGCCCCCCTCGGCCACCGCCTCGGCGTCAGCAAAGGCAACCGGACCAAGGGCCTCGGCCCGTACCGCCCCGTACCATCCCCGCCACGGCGACACCAAGGCCGAAGGTGGCTCGGCCAACAACTCGGCCGCCGCCTGGCGCCGGCCGTGGTGCAGGAGCACGTCGGCCCGCATCATTTTGATGAAGAAGTCTCTCCCGTGCCGGGCGCTGGCCACCGCGTCGGCCTGGGCCCACCATTCCGCCGCGGCCGCCTGGTCGCCCCGGTAACCGCAGACGGCGGCGGCACAGCACAGGGCCCGCAGGAGCATGGAGTTGCCGGTGCCAGGACGTTGGAGGGCCTCAGCGAAGGCGCCCGAAACTTGTTGGAGGCATTGGTCGAACTGTCCCAAAAAGAAAAGGGCGGGGGCCAATTGGGTTGCCCCGCCGAAGATAATGCCCCGTCCACGACCGAGCTCGTCCAGCACTCTCCCGGCAGCCAGGGCGTCGTCGAAGCGGCCCAGGATGCAGCCCAGCTCGCAGGACATGTGAACGGCGTCGAAGCGCTCTAGGAACTGGCGCGCCTGGTGAGGGTCGAACTTCCCCGTGATCTCCAGCCTTTCGGCGATGGCGGCTTGGGCCGTGGGCATGTCGAGGCGTTTCAGGGCGACCGAGCACCAGCCGTCGAGCGCGCTCGAAAGGACGGCCATGTCGCCACACTCCCTGGCTGCGGCTAAGGACCTTTCGGCATCAGGGCCCATTCGTTCCACATCCCGCCCTTCCCAGGTGCGGGCGAGCAAGGCCCGCGCCCGCGAGCAGGGGTCGCCGGCCGCTTCGGCCGCGGACCACGAACGCTCGACCAGGGGGCCGGTGGCCTCGGGATCGCACGGGCTGTCGGCATAACAACCGAAACGGCCCATGAGCTCCACCGTTCCCGAGGTGGCGTAGGCCTCGGCGGCTGGGTCGCCGGCGGGCACGGCCAGCTCGGTGGCCAGTTCGAACAGGGCCACGGCCCTTGTGCCGTGGGACCGGCTCCAGGCCAGATCTGCGCCTCGGATGGCGATCTTGGGATCCTTGGAGGCCACCGCCGCTGCTTCGTACAGCATTTCGGCATCGGACCAATGCCCGTGGCCCCGCTCCTCCCAGGCTCGGGCCAGCCCCAGGGCCAGGTCGGTGAACTCGGGGCGGCCCAGCTCCTGAGCCGCCTCGACGGCCGCCGCCAAGTCATGCTCGTCCCCATGGCTCAGCCCCTTGTCAACGGCTTCGAGCGCCCAGTCCACCAGGCGGTGGTTGACCGCGTTCTCTTCCCCCGCGGCGCGCAGGCGCTCCCGGGCGTCGGCCCGCACCAGCTCCAGCTGGCGGTAACGGTCCTCCAGGCGCACCAGCAGTGAGGCGTCGACCAGATGGGCGACCCCAGCCGCGACCCGGGCCCGGGTCTGAGCGGGAAGCAGCTCCTCGGCCACGCCCAGGCGGAACGGCCCTCGCAAAACGCTTACGGCCCGGTACAGAGCCTGCTCGTCGGCCGTTAGCAGCTCGTAGCTCCAGTTCAGTGTGGCCCGCAGGCTGCGTTGGCGGTCATGGGAGCGTTCGCCCGAGCCCAGGAGGTCCAAGGCCCCGTCGAGGCGGGCGGCCAGGTCGTCGAAGCTGAGAGCGGCCAGACGGGCGGCGGCAAGCTCTATGACCAACGGGATCCCTTCGAGGCGCTGGCACAGCTCGACCACCTTGTCCTCGTCCAGGCTGGGCAGAGCTTGGGGTGCCGCTCGGTTGGCGCGCTCGATGAAAAGCCGCCCGGCGGCGGGCGGGAGCAGTGGGCCTACGGCCAAGACGTGCTCTGCAGGAAGGCCCAAACGCTCCCGGCTGGTGGCGACGACGAGGTTGGGAGTGGAGGCCCATATGTGGCGGGCGAGGCCGGCGGCGCCGTCCAGCACATGCTCACAGTTGTCGAGAACCAGAGCCACGGGGACTGCGGCCAACTGCTTGGAGACGGCTGACAGGGCGCTCGCCCCCGGCTCGACCATGCCAAGGGCGCCGGCCACCGCCCTCGCCACCGCCTCCTGGTCGCTGCCTCGGGCCAGGACAGCCAGGTCCGCAAACGCTACCCGTCTGCCCTCCATGGCCCGTAGGAGAAGGCGGGTCTTGCCTACGCCCCCTGGCCCCACCAGGGTGACCAGGCGCTGTTGGGACAGGGCGGAGCCCAGTTCTGCAAGCTCGGCTTCCCTACCCACAAAAGACGTAGGAGGCTCGGCCGGCCGGTGCAACTGGAGGGCGTCGGCCGCTGCCTGCTGAGAGACATAGACAGCTAGGGCACGGCGGTCTCGCAAGCCCAGCTTGCGTAACAAGGAGGACACGTGGGTCTCGACGGTGCGTTCGGATATGAAGAGGCGCTGGGCGATCTGGGCGTTGCTCAGGTGCTCACCGAGCAGGCCGAGGACCTCGGTTTCCCGGGGCGAAGGCTCCAGTTGCATTAGGGCCATTTTGGCCACTCCAAGCCCACCGGCGGGCCTAATTACCGCCTCCGTGCTTGCTCCGTACCATCTCCGTGCTCGTCCCGTACCCGCCCCGGTGCCGACCCCGCGGTCGTCACTTACTGGCTGTACCCACTGACCCAAGAGGCTGGTGCCAACCACCCGCTACACCCAGGTTGGGCAAGACCGGGTACCGGAGGCCCAAATCGATGCACCAGTCAACCGCTGAGCAAATCGCTTCAATGCACAACCGAGAGTTGCTCGACCGTTCCCGTCACCTTCTTCGGCCTCCCGTCAGGCACAGGCGAGCGAAAACTGTCCGCCGCTTACTTAGGGCCCTGTCAGGGGGCAAACGTCGCGCGCGGGGCCAAGAGTTGGAGAGCCGTAGCTTGACTCTCCCGTAATGCGGGTCGGGCCAGTCCTTTCCGGAGGTGCTGCCTGCGCACTGGCCGCTACGACGGCGTTATGAGGGAGCACTACAGGAGGGACTGAGGTTGGCTGGCGCCGGGCGAGCCAACCTGCCCTTCGAGCTCATCAGCCAAGCGGCCTTCCCGACGGCTCCCGACCCCCTGGTCCCGCCCCTCGCACTGCGGCACGCGGCCCTAAGACCGGCGATGGTGGACTGCCAGGGCAGGCCGGTTGTGATGTTCGAGCCCGGTTTCGAGCTCGTCGTGGACCCCGATGATCGCTACGAAGCCTGGGGCATCCCCGGTCCTGGTCGGTTCATCCTGGCATGCCCGCCTGGCGGAGGGGGTCCCCGCCTAAGCACTTCACCACGGCAAGTGGCCCAATGGCCGCACGGGTGCCGAGCGTGCCCTCAAACGCCGGCGCCCCCGACAGCTCGCAGGGCGCATAATGGCACTGACGCGTGGGCGTTGCCGGGCCTCTTCCACGAACAGCCTGACGCCGACAAGGTGGCAGCGGGCCGTCGCGGAGTGCTCGAAGTTGGGACAAGGAAGCAAGCCGTTGCGAGCTCGGGGCTCGGGCGTTTCAACGCGAGCGACCACCTGTCTCCACCTTTCAAAGGTAGAGGCACGACCCGTCGCTGCCGGCTTGCCAACATTTCGCCAACGGACTTTGCGCCGCAGACGGGTGCTAGGACCGCAAGTCCAGGCCGTGGCGCCGCGAACGCCCAGCTCAGCGGCCTGTAGCGGCGGTCCGGTCAGACTCTCAAGGTGGAGGCACGGGTTCGAATCCCGTCGTCCGCTCCAGGGGTTAGCGACATAACTAACCCGCTCACAGCGACAAAACGGCGGTGCCACGAGGCGCCATCACGAGTATGGGCCCTGGCGGTGACCGTTACCCGTCTTTCAGTTGTTCTGAGCGGGCG
>JBEKNX010000449.1:0-3837 GCA_049522375.1 Acidimicrobiales bacterium
CGTTTTCGCCTACGGCCAGGCCGGCAAGGTCCCTGCTCCCCCCGGCTCGCCCCCGGTGGTCGCCATCGTGGCGGCCCCTGCGGGCCCCTCCGCGCCGGGCCTCAGCGCCGGAGCACCGGGCGTGGCCGGCACCCCCGAGGCGCTGGCCGTGTCCGCTACCACCCTGCCGGCTGCTTTCGTGTCGGTCGCCTACACGGCCCCACTTGCCGCCCAGGGGGGCACGCTGCCGTACACCTGGTCGGGCAGCGCCGGAGCGCTGCCCCCCGGGCTCAGCCGGAGCGCGGCGGGCCGGATCAGCGGCACCCCGACCGCCACCGGGACCTACGGCTTCACCGCGGAGGTCACCGACGGCGCCGCCGCCCCGGCCCGCGCCGCCGCCCAGTTCAGCATCACGGTGACCGTCCCGGAGCTGGACCAGCTCCCCGTATCGCTGGTTCCGAGCGGGAACTGGTCGGGCTACATGGCCACCTCGGGGCCCTATGCCGCCGTTTCGGGTACCTTGACGGTCCCGTCGTTGAGCCCCGGCCTGCCCGGTCAGGACCTCGTCTCGGAGTGGGTGGGGATCGGCGGGACCGGCGACAGTTCGCTCATCCAGGCCGGTGTCACGGAGACCCCCGACCCGACCACGTCCGTCGGGTTCGACGTATTCGCGTGGTGGGAAGTCCTGCCCGCCGCCAGCCAACCCATCGCGACCATGAACGTTGACCCCGGCGACGAGGTGAGGGTCGACATCACGCAGGTAAGCGGTACGAGCTGGGCCGTCTCCCTGACCGACGCCACCAACGGCCAGAACTACACGCAAGACGTGAGTTACCCCGGCCCGGGCGCGTCGGCCGAATGGATCGTAGAGGCGCCAACCGACGGCCAGACCAACCAGCAACTGCCCCTGGCCTCCTATAGCCCGGCTGTCGATTTCAGCGACCTTTCGGCGTCTGGCCCTTCCAGCGCCCTGTCCGAGGTCGTTATGACCCAGGACTACCAAAAGGTCTCGACTCCCTCGGCGCTGACGCCTGCGGGGTTCGGCGTTGCTTATGGGCCGACTGCCCCACCCCCGCCGTAATCCTGCGTGCCGCCCGATCGGCCACAATGAACGGCGCTACATCACCAAACCGCACAAGGACGACACCGGTTGTCCCGATTGGGTCGACGCCGTATTCGAGCGCTACCGAGCCCGGATCCGGGAGGTGGAGGAAGGCGTTGTCCTTCTGCCCGGTGTGGAGGTCGTCGACGCGCCCACAACAGAGCCGAGTACGTCCAGCAGTTCGAGCTCACGCTGACAAACGCCAGAGCCGACGACCCGGGCCTGCACTTAGGCGGCCCTGACGGTGATGTCGGAAAACCGCTAGCTAAATCGGCCGCCATGCGGCAGGCTGGCCCGGTGATCGAGGATTTCGAGCGGTGCTACCGTGCGGTTCAGTCCAGGGACCCTCGCTTTGACGGCTGGTTCTTCACAGCGGTGGCAAGCACGGGGATCTATTGCCGGCCGAGCTGTCCCGCCATGACCCCCAAGCGCGCCAACTTGCGGTTCTACGCCACTGCGGCGGCCGCCCAGCTGGCCGGCTTCCGGGCGTGCAAGCGCTGCCGGCCCGACGCCTCGCCCGGTTCTCCAGAGTGGGACACACGCGCCGACGTGGTGGGCCGGGCCATGCGCCTGATAGCGGACGGGGTGGTCGACCGGGACGGCGTCCCCGGGCTGGCGAGCCGGCTCGGGTACAGCACGCGCCAAGTTGAGCGCCTGCTGCTGTCCGGGGTGGGCGCCGGCCCGCTGGCGCTGGCTCGCGCCCAGCGCGCTCAGGCCGCCCGCGTGCTGATCGAGACCACCGAACTGCCAATGGCTGACGTGGCCTTCGCGGCCGGCTTCGCCAGTATCCGCCAGTTCAACGACACGGTGCGCACCGTCTTCGCCCAAAACCCCAGCGACTTACGGCTGCGGGCGCGCCGTCAGGTGGAGGGAACGGGGCCTACGGGCCCCTTCTCTGCCTCGCCGCGTCAGACGGTGGTCCTGCGCCTGCCCTTCCGGGCGCCGCTGTGCCCCGACAACCTGTTCGGGCACCTGGCCGCCACCGCGGTACCCGGCGTGGAAGAGGTCCGCGACGGCGCTTACCGGCGTACGCTCCGGCTCCCTCACGGCCCGGGGCTCGTCTCGCTGGTCCCGGCGGCCGACCACATCCGCGCCACCGTGACGTTGGTCGACCTCCGGGACCTGGGTACGGCCATCGCCCGGTGCCGACGGCTCCTCGACCTAGACGCCGACCCCCAGGCCGTCCAAGAGGTGCTCAGCGCCGAGCCCGCCCTGGCACCCATGATCGAAAAAGCCCCCGGCAGGCGGGTCCCACGGACGGTAGACGAAGCGGAGATGGCCGTACGGGCGGTACTGGGCCAGCAAGTCTCGACCCAGGCCGCTCGCACCCACGCTGGCCGCTTGGCCGCCAATTATGGGACGGCCGTCGATGATGGTGCGGGCGGCCTGTGCCGGACCTTCCCGGACGCCATTGTCCTGGCTGACGCCCTGCGCGGCAACGGCCAGGCGGGCCCGGCCGAGGTCCTGGCCGGTCCCCGGTCCCGCCAGGTTGCCCTGACCGGGCTGGTAAGCGCCCTGGCCGGCGGCCAGCTCGAGCTGGGGCCGGGGAGCGACTGGCAGGAAGCCCGCGCCAAGCTGGAGCGGCTACCGGGTATCGGGCCGTGGACAGTCGAGATCACGGCCATGCGGGCTCTGGGGGATCCGGACGCCTTTCCCGTCGGTGACCTGGGCCTGCGCCGGGGGGCGGCCTCGGCTCAGCTCCCGTCGGGCCAGGCCAGCCTTCTGGCCCGGGCCGAGGCCTGGCGGCCCTGGCGAGCCTACGCCACTCAGTACCTATGGGCGGCTCTCGACCATCCGATCAACCGCTTCCCGCTCGCGGGCGGGGCACAAACCAAAAGGGGTGCGGCATGACCGTCACTACTGCTCGAACCGCTCAAACTGCTCGTACTCGTAGTGCTGGAGGCACTGACATCACTCTGACCACCACCGTCGACAGCCCGATCGGGCCCCTGACGCTGACCGCCGTCGACGGCGAGCTCACCGGGCTCCACATGGCCAACGCCGCCCACCCACCAAAGGGCACTGAGATGTGGGTCCCGGACCGGACCGCCTTCAAAGAGGTCGTGGACCAGTTGGAGGCCTACTTCGCCGGGGAGCTGACGGATTTCGAGGTTCCCTTGCGGGCGGAGGGCACCGAGTTCCAGCGCCGTGTCTGGGACGGTTTGCGCCAGATCCCGTACGGGGAAACCTGGAGCTATGCTCGCCTGGCGGAGCACGTCGGTAACGTTCAAGCCTGCCGGGCGGTCGGCCTGGCCAACGGGCGCAACCCCATCGCCGTCATCGTGCCCTGCCACCGGGTCATAGGCGCCAACGGTACGCTGACCGGCTACGGCGGAGGGCTGGACCGAAAAGCTTGGCTGCTCGACCACGAGCGCCGGGTGCGCGGAGGCTCCTCCTAGCGCGGAGGCCGGTCAGTCGGCGGGATGGACGCCTTTGGCCAAGCCCAGGTTGGCCGCCACGGTTTCGAGCATGGAGATGAGCTGCTCCCGCTGGTCGAAGGCGAAGCCCTGGCAGATCTGCTGCTCGGTGGCCATGGCCACGTGCGTCGCCCGGGCCAGCACCTCCCGGCCGGCTTCGGTCAGCTCCACGACCCTCACCCGCCGGTCGGACCGGTCGAGGTGGCGGCGCCCGTCTGGGACAGCAGAAAGCCGACCGAGTGGCCGAACGGCTCGACGGCGACGGTGCTCCAGGGAGGAGGGCCGGTCTCCGGCCGGCATACGTCAGGCACAAAAATCGATTGTACACTGCCGTCCTGC
>JBEKNX010000450.1:0-3815 GCA_049522375.1 Acidimicrobiales bacterium
ACTAAAGGTGCTCATCGAATACCAAACGCGACTGTGGACGGCCGGGCGCCTACACATTGCATCGCGCAGCTGCAATCTGTACTGGCAACCAACTAAAGGTGCTCGTCAAAGTCCAAACGCGACGTAGGCCCCCAGTTTTCTTTGGCCACCCAGTGCTCCTTGGTCCGGGGCGAGCGGGTGACATCTGGGCCCCGGCCAGTCACGGCTCGCCAACTAACCCCATTCACACTGCAGATCCTTTCGTCGGTGGGCGCCCCTCAGCGGCCTCTGTGAGCCTGCCCACTGTTGCGACCATGTTTCCATCGCCGCCGCTCGGTAGTGAATACCGTACCGGTGGTGTTACACGGTGCTAGAAATTACGATGTGACTAGGCGGTGCCACTCCCGGGTGCACCTAACCCCGGGGATAAACAATGGGTCCAACGCTCGGCCAGTGACGTGCGCGTATGGTTGGCAATTAGATGGGGCGCAAGGTCGATGTAGAAATGCTGGTCAGCTCGAGCGAGGTCTGCCGGTTGGTTGGTGCCAGCGACAGCTCGCACCTCAGCTATTGGGCCCGGGCGGCTGGCTTCCCCAAGCCGGTGGCCAGGCTGGGCCGCTCGGGCCAGATCCAGCTGTGGTACTGGCCGGATGTGGCGCATTGGGCCTACCGGGCCGAGCGGGTGGCCGATGGGGCCTGGTTGGTAGCCCCCTGGCGGATCCTCGAACGCGTCGAAGCCGAGCTCGAACGGCTGAGCAATGGGGGCTCGGCCCAGGTTGCCCCCGACGAGGGCGCCGACCAGGGCCGAGCCGGGCGCTCGTTGAGCGCCTGAACGACCAGCTTTCGTCACAGTTCTTGCTGGTGCCGCCGCCGTTCGGCTCTGGCCTTTGTCCCATAGCCGCTGGGGCCCAGCTGGCCAGCGCGCCTCAAGTCGTGGCCGGCGGCTGTGGTCGGGTGACGGCAGGTGAGACCACGCCTAGGCCCGGGCCCAAAGGGCTCGCCGGCCCGAAGGTCCCTCAACCGAAAAGGGAGGACGCGTGAGCACGACTGAGTTCCTGGTCCAACCGGCCCAGGCCCCGCCTCGCCGGCGCCGGTCCCGGCCCCGCCCTTTCAATGGCGGCCACTTGGTTTCCTTGGTGCTGGCGGTGCTCGCCGGCATTGCCGTCCTCGCCTCGTTGCAGGGCCGGGCCGCGACCCGTTCGGTACCCATAAGCACCCGGTCGGTGCCCGCCGGGGCCCTGCTCACCCAGGCCGACGTGCATACCGTCACCATGCGGGCCAGTGATGCCTCGGCGATCACCGGGCTGCTCAGCCCCCAAGGGGCTATCGGCCGGTTCGCCGCGGTGCCTCTAGCGGCGGGGGAGCCCCTCACCCAGGCAGAGACAGAGGCCGGACGGCCGGCGGGGGCGGGGCTCGGCCAGATGAGCGTCAGCGTCCCGGTCTCCGACGCCGATGGCGGCGACATCGTCGCCGGGGACCGGGTGGACCTGGTCCAAGCCAACGCCATTGGACCTAGTGCGACCTATGTGGCCCAGGGGCTTTTGGTGCTGTCGGTCTCATCGGGGGCCTCGTCGGCCTCCCCCCTGGGGGCGTCGAGCGGGGCCAGCTACTTCTTGATCGTGTCCGTGGGCAAACAGACGGCGCTGCGCGTCGCCGCCGCTCTGGCCGATAGCGGCCAGAACAGCCTGCAGGTGGTCCGCTCCACCGGTGAGAGACCAGCGCCTAGCGCTGCCTATGCGCCCCCGGGCAGCGCCGGTCCCGGCCCCGCCTCGGAGGCGCGCTGATGGCCGAGCCCATCTTGGTGGCGCTCTCGGCCACCAAAGCGGCCTGGAGCACGCAGTTCCGCGCCTACGCCCGGGACCACACCACCGACCTGGTGGTGGAGGTCATCGTCAACGTCCGTTCCCTTCTCAACCCCGGGCACCGCAGCTTTGACGTCCTGCTCGTCGACGACATGATGCGCCTTGTGAGCGGCGCAGACGTCGCCGCTGCCCACGACCGCCAGGTGCATGTCATCGGCCTCACCGACCCGGCCCAGGGCCTTGGCCGCCGTCACCTAGAAGAGCTCGGCGCCGACCAGATCGTGGCCGCCACCGTGGCGCCTTCGGAGCTGGCCCGCCTGGTCCGGTCGGTCGGGCCCCGCAACGCGCAGCGCGAGCCCACCCGACGCCCGGTTGCCCGGCCCGCCGGCCCGAGCGCTGCTCGCCGGCGGGGAGCGCTCACCTGTTTCACTCCTGTCTCGGGGGGCGCCGGGCTCAGCGAAGCCCTGGTCGCCGCCGGCGAAGCCCTCGCCCGGCGGCCCTGCCGGGTGCTCGTTGTCGAAGCGAACGAAGTCGCCCCCGTGCTCGCCGGCCGGCTGCGCCGCGCCTCTGATACTGGCTTGCCCTGGGCCCTGGCCGCTGCCGCCCAGGCTAGAGCGGTCTTTCCCGACGGCCTGACGGGCGCCCGGGCCGATGGCGTCGCCCCGCTCGGTTCGTTCGATGTCATCTGCGGCATGCCCGCACCGGGGGGGCCGGCGCCGGTCAACCCGGTGGACTTTGCCGCCATGCTCACCGAGGCTCTAGAGGTCTACGACCACGTCTTGGTCGACACCGGGCCGTGGCTTACGGGTATGGCGCACAGCGGTCGGGACCGTCTGGGCGCCGCCCGCCCGGCGCTGGCGTTGGCTCAGCGGGTGCTGGTGTTCGCCCGGGCCACGCCCGATGGGGCCACCCAGCTCGTTGAGTGGCGTTCGGCCGCGCACGACAACGACCTGGCGGCCCCCGTGTTCGCTGTTCTCGGCCGTGCCGGCACTGACTACGAACGCTCCCACCTGGCGCACATGCTCGAGGTCAACGCCGGTTTGGCTCATGGCTTTGCCGGCGTGCACTTCCTGCCCGAGGACCGCCGGCTGGCCAAAGCTCGTTGGAACGCCGAGCTTGTCAGGGCCGGACCGTGGTTGCGGGCCGTGCGGCGCCTTGTGGCCGAGGTGACTGGCCCGCTCCCTGCTGGGCCGGTCCCCGCGGCGCCGCCGGGCCCCGTCGTCGATGTGCGCCCACTTTTGGCCACTCCCGAGGTGGTGGCGCCATGAGCACGACTTCGGCGTACGACCATCTACGGTCACGGATCCACAGCCGGCTGGCAACATCGGAGAACCCCGTCGTCGATGAGCGCGGGACGCGCCAGCTAGTCGAATCCGAGGTCGAGGCGTTCCAGCATGCGGCCATGAGCCGCCGGAACGATTTCGAACCTTTGGCGAACCCCGAGGCGACCATTGGCCGCCTCGTCCAAGACGTCACCGGGATGGGCAACGAGCTCGCTCAACTCCTTTCCGACCCGACGATCGAGGAGATCCGGGGCAACGACGGCGACCTCACCTATCGCACCATTGATGGGCAAGTGCACCAGCTGCCGAACCCGGCGAACCCGAGCGCCGTGCTCGGCGTCTGCCAGCGCCTTATCTCCAAGGCGGACGAGGCCCTCGACGCTTCGCACCCACGCGCTGACGCTGTGCGCGTCTATGTCGAGACGCCCTACGGGGCCCGCCAAGCCCGCCTGTCAGCCTCGGTGCCGCCCCGGGTCGACGGGGTCATCAGCTTCACCTTGCGTTTGCCTCAAAAACGCAACACGACCCTTGATGACTTGGTCAGTTACGACTCGATAATCGAGGCGGCGGCAGCCTTTTTGGAGGTCGTGGTGCGGGCCAGCCGCTCCAAGACATTGGTCATCGGTCCCCCGGGGGGCGGCAAGACCACCGTTATTGAAGCTCTGCTGAGGGCCCTGCCGGCGCGGGTGCGCGCCATCGTGTGCGAAGAGAACCGGGAGTTGAACGCGCCCCTCCTCAACGGTGATTACTG
>JBEKNX010000451.1:0-3810 GCA_049522375.1 Acidimicrobiales bacterium
GATTGGCTCGGGCCGTAAGAGCGGCTCTGGCCCCCTCTTCCAGGGCCGGCCACGCCTGGGCCAGCTGCTCGCGGACATGGGCGGGCGAGAGCTGGTCGGTAGCAGCGGCCAGGGCCCGGGCGAGCTCGGCCACACCGTAACCCTCCCTGCTGAAGCGCCCGGCACTGACGCGCCCGCCGGCGGCGATCACTTCTTCGTGGAGCCGGTGGCCGCCCCGACCCGTGATGACGAGCCGGGCGTGGACCACGGCCACGAGCTGGGCCAGCTCGGCGTCGGGGACAATTTTGGCCGTGACCCGGGAGAGGCCCTGTTCGTTCGACCAGATACGGCTGCGCAACAGGCGCATGGCCTGGCCGACCAGGGGGTGGCCGAGGTGGGCGAGGACGACATCGTCGGCACCCCCGCTGGCCACTTCGTGGTCAAAGGTGATGGGCCGGATCTTCTCGGGCTCGAGCGGGTCGGGGAGGTCCATCACGGTGCGGGCCCAGCTGCCGGTGAGCTGGCCGAGGGCGTACACGGGGCCGGCCGGGTGCCGGCCGCCGGCCGGGCGGTCGAGCTGGGCGGGGAGGAGGGGAGCCTGGCGGGCCAGGTCGAGGCCGGTCCGCACCACCCGCTCGACTCGGGCCGGGGTGAGGCCGAGCTCACTGCGGGTGTCGTCGAGGCGCTGGGAAAGGCGTGCCACCTCTTCGCGCAAGTTCCGCTCCAGGCGCAGGACCCCGGCGGCAGCCCGGCGGCGGGCGTCGGGTTGGACGTCGACGGTGGCCGAGCTGTCCCCCAGCATGTGGCGCTCGACCTGGTCGGCCAGCAAGGGCCCGACGTTACCCAGGTCCTCGCGCGCCACCTCCAACTTGTGGGCCAGGCGGCCCAGGAACTGGAGGTCGTCTTCCAGGCTCCCGGGTGGGGCGTCCTGCCAGCCGGCCCCGATGAAGTGGTAAATCTCGACCACCGGCGAGGGCTGGAGGTGCCTATCGACCCGGCCGTTGCGCTGCTCCATTCGGGCCGGGTTGAAAGGGGTTTCTACGTGGACCACCCGGTGGCAGTGCAACTGGAGGTCGATGCCTTCGGAGGCGGCGTCGGTGGCAATCAGGATGCGCAGGTCCCGGCGGGAGGGGTGGGCCTGGAACTCTTTTTTGATGCGTTCGCGGTCGTCTTCGGCCATACCGCCGTACAGGAGCGCCACCTTTTTGTCGACCTCGCCGTCGGGCAGGCGGTCGGCCAGCAGTTGGTAGAGGTAGAGCTGGGTGTCGCGGTACTCGGTAAAGACGATGACCCGCTCGTCATTCCAGGTAGGGGCGCCCCCGGGCCCCGGCGGGCGACAGGTCTGGTCCAAGAACTCAAGCAGCCGAGCGGCTTTGGCATCGGGCTTGTTGCGCCACTCCTCGGCCCAGGCGACCATTTCTTCGAGCAGGCGGCGCTGGTCGGGGTCGATGTTCCCGCCGGCGGCCGCGGCGGCCGCCAGAGCCTCTTCGACAGCGTCGGCGTAGTCATCGTCGTCGGCCCAGTCTTCCTCCAGCCGGGCGACGGCGGTGTCGAGCAGCCGCCCGCCTCCTCCTGAGCGGGAGAGCAGGGTGCCCAGGTGGACGGCCAGCGTTTCGGCAAAGGCAGTGGGGGAAGAGAAGAGCCGCTTCTTTAGGACCAGGGTGACGAAGTCGGCCGCCTGGCCGCTCGTGCGCTCCGGGGAAGTGGCTGAGCGCCGGAGCTCGGTGTACTTCGACAGGAGCCGGTGGACGTCCCGCTCGTGGTCGGGGTAGGTGACTTCGTGGTCGAGGATCTCCCGCACGGCGAACCGGGGAGTACCGTCAGGGTTGGCCAGGGCCGGGTCGGCCCGCAGCTCGGACTTGAGCCGCCGCACCATGGCCCGGCGCAACGACACCTCGGACGGGGTGATACCACGGGCAAAGCGCTGGGGGTCCAACATGGCGAGCAACGCCGTCCAGGCTTCCCGGTAGCCGTTGTGGGGGGTAGCCGACAGGTACAGGTGGTGCTCGAAGTGAGGGGCCAGCTCGAGCACCGTCTTGGTCCGCTGGCTGTCGGTGGCGTAGCGGCCCCGGCCGCTCGGGGCCACATTGTGGACTTCGTCGATGACCAACATGTCAAACGCCCTGGGGTAGGTCGCCCGGGCCGGCAGCACTTCGCGGAGCAACGACATGGCCCGGGGGCGCTTCAACCAGTCCATGGACACGATGAGGCGGGGGAAATGCTTCCAGGGGTTGGCGGCCAACCCCCGCTCCCTGCGCAGGTTGCGGACGAGGTCAGCGTCGACGACACGGAACTCCAGGCCGAACTTGGTCGCCATCTCGGCCTGCCATTTCAGGCACAGGGTGGCCGGGCAGACCACGATGACCGTGCGCACCCGGTGGCGCAGGATCATTTCTTGGACCACAAGGCCGGCTTCGATGGTCTTGCCGAGGCCGACATCGTCGGCGATGAGCAGGTTGACCCTTGGCATGGTGAGGGCCCGCACCAACGGTTCGAGCTGGTAGTCCTCGATCGTGATCCCCGAGCGGAACGGGCTCTGGAGGGCCTGGGAGTCAGCGGACGTGATGGCACCCCAGCGCACGGCATCAAGGAAGGCGTCAAGTCGCGCCGGGTCGTCAAAGTTGTCGGCCGCCGGCACCGGGAGGGTTTCGCGGACGAGCACCTCCGCGTCCGGCTCGACCTCCCAGATGACGGTCAGGTCCTGGCCGAACCCGTCGTCCTCCACCGAGATGAGCTCGACCAGGTGCTGGACTTGGTGGGCGTCGCCCATGATGTCGGGCCCGACGGTCCCCCGCCGCACCTCTGTCACTACCCAGTGCCGGCCGCGTACCCTGACCAGCTGGTTCATCTCCGGTGGGGCGACCACGGCGTGGGCTTGCACCAAGGTCATAGCGAGCCCCAGGGGCGGGCGCAGTGCGTGCGCCGGTCAAAGGCGTGGGCCGTTGTCCTTTTGTGGCTCACCAGTTCGGTCTCCTGTACCCGGCCAACTGTACGCCTCTACCGCTAGCCAGTAGCCGGGGCTCCACGATCCGTGAGGGGACGGTGCCAGGCACGAACTCGAGGGTAACAACCGGGTCTGACCGGGACTGCTGCTCAGGCGACGGGACCGATAACTAGGAAGGTGTCCGTGGGACCGAGCCGGGGTGCAGGTGCCCTCTGTACTGACCTTGTCGCAGCTGGCGCGCCCCCCAGCGCTGCGTGCCGGGGACAAAGCTGGCAGGTTGCCCTTAAGGTTACCCCGTTCGGCCGTAGCTAAACGCGATTCGTAGCATTGTCGCGCGTAATCTTGCCCCGGTCGTACCCCATGTTCGGACGGATCGGCCTGGCTGACGCGGGCTAGCTGGTCTTGTCCTGATCCGCTGCGTCTTGGATCACTTGGGCCTGTTGAGTCTTGGTGTCAGAAACGATACGCGGCGACTTGCTCGAAAAGAGATGAAGTGGAGGGTCGTCCAAGTCCACGGCGTCTTGCGGGTACAAGGCATCCGTCAAGGGTTTGATAGCCCGCTGGCCTTCGTCGGTGTCATGAGTTTTGGTGGTGTTCTCTTGATTCCGGTCCTTCACGCGCACTCCTTCCCGTGAGCAAAGTTAGCTCCTTTCCGGCGGGCGAGGAACGAAGAACTGGTCCATCCAGGCGATAGGGCTCACCAGCCTGGCCAGTCGCAACCGGAGCCATCTGACTGCCCGAAACCGTAGAAGCCACACCAGGGGACGACGTGGCAACTTCTTAGCCAACCCCTCGAGAAGGCGTGCCGGTAGTCGATTAGGTTCCCTGACGGTTAGAACGAGGCCCCAACCTGTCAGCGTCTTTGGGAGCCCCGACCGAGCCCCGTA
>JBEKNX010000452.1:0-3803 GCA_049522375.1 Acidimicrobiales bacterium
CGACGTCCGGTACGACCCAGGTCCCGTCTTTTGTCAGGTCCGGGCGCCGGCCCAGGTGGTTGTGCGCGTCGACGACGGGCGCCGAGGCGCGAAAGACGTCGTGGGCGCCAACGCGCAGCATCGGCTCTGGCCGGTACTCACGCAGCGGCAGGTCTCCCCAGTCCCTTTCCATCGGTGAGCCTCCCTCGGCCCAGCGCACGGGCCCGTTGTGACGATTATGCCCCTGCCGCGGTGGGTGTGGGCCTGTTCATAGCCCACATGGCTTTCGCCGGGACCGGCCCGCGACCGCTCCTGGCGGGCAACTCGGTACGTTGACGACAACGGGGCCCGCTCTGCTACCTGCGGGCCCCGTTGACCATTTGCCGGCGCTTTGGTTGCCGGTGCTTTGCGCTGGTGAGGCGGAGCCTCGTCTCAGTAGCCGGAGCCCGTCGTCGGTGTCGGAGCTGCGGTCGTAGGTGTGGTCGCGGCGCTGACGGCCGTCGTCGTTGTTGTGGCCGTTGTTGTCGTCGTCGTGCCGGTCGTCGTTGTCGTCGCGGCTGGGGCGGGCGGGCTCGAGGCGCCTACGACGACGCCGGCGGACGTGACCAGGCGCCAGGTACCACCAAAGGCCTTTATCCCCGCCCCGACGGTCGAGTTGTTCAGGCCCTTGAAGAACAGGTAAAGGGGGTGGCCGAAATAGGTCACCTGAAAACTGCCGTCGGGACGCTCGATTACCCCGAGGTCGGAGGCCTTGGCCCCGGCCCCTCCCACCGGCGGCTCGCTCGTGAGCACCGGTGGCCAGGCAATGGCGCACCTGCCGGTGCAGGTCTTGCCTGAGAAGGCATAAACGGTGGCGTCACTGGTCGCGCCTTCGAAGGCGACCAGCTTGCGGCCCGTGGCGGCATCAACCTTGAGGCGGGCGGCGCCCGGTGCCGGCAAACCCTCGGCGGACAGGTTGTACCAGACACCATTGGAGGCGGGGTCGACGACGTCGTTGCCGCTGGCTTGTCCTGCCGGCCCGCCGCCCAGGTCAAAGGCGAACAGGTAGAGAGGATGGCCGCGGTAGGTGACCTGGAGCGTACCGTCGGGCCGGTGCAGCAGTCCCAACCGGGACGGCGTCACGCCCGTGCCGGCAACGGCGGGGCCGTCTGTGAGCAGGGGGGGCCAGAAAGCCAGGCAGGCCCCGGTGCAGGCGCTGCTACTCGGCGAGTCAGAGGTCAAGCTGTACAGCGCCCTCCCGGCTCCGAACGCGGTAGCCGTGCTCAGTACCGGCCCGGTCGCCGAGACCTCGACCGTCACCTGGGCCCGGTCAGCAGCCGGGTGGCCGGCAGCGGAGACCAACCGCCAAAAGCCGTAGAACGCGGTGACGTCTTCGCCGTTGGCCTGCCCAGGGGCCTTGTCGCCGATGAAGTAGTAAAGAGGCTGGCCGAAATAGGTGACCTGCTCCGCTCCGGCCCTCGTCTGGCCGCCCAGGCCATTGGCGCTCACGCCCGGCCCGGCCATGACGGTGCCGCTGGCCAGCAGTGGCGGCCACGCCGTGAGGCATGCTTTGGACACACAGGCCGTCGACGCCGACAGGTCTCCGCTGAACACGTACAGCGAGGCGCCCTTGCCGTCGACCAGGACCGTGCCTTCGGGGCTGGTACGGCTCGAGACGGTTACAACCGCCGCCCCAGCCGGCGAGGCCGTCACCACTGACCCGGCCTGCACCACCGCGGCCAGAGCCGCGGCGGCGCCAACGAGCACCACCCCGGCCACGGATCTCGAAGAGCGCTTGGTCACCGGGGATAGCCGAGCACGGGCTATGCCCGCCAGGCCTCGCGACGAGCGCGCTTTAGTAGGGGTGCGCACGGTTTGACCTCCTGTGGTTCGGTCTGTGGCCCGGTCAGGGCAAGGACAGAAAACTATGTGGTGCCCTCGCCTTTGACCTTACGAACCAGGGGTCGAAAGAGATTGCCCCTCGAGCGCCAAACGCCAGCCTGGTGCGGGCGGCGCTCAGCTCCCAGGCGGCCGGTAGGTCGACGTCTTGGACACGGAGGCATCAATCTCGGCGGCCGTGAGGAGGACCACGGTCCGAGCCGTGGCTCCACCTCCGGCGCTTACCGCCAGAGCCGCGGTGGCGGCGGAGACGTCGTCAGGAAAGTCGGCGACGAGGTAAACGTCGGTTTTACCGAAGGCAAAATAGAAGCACTCGAGCTTCCCGCCGACGCTCTCGATCAGCTCCGTCGCCGCCGCGACGCGGGCTGAGCCACCCTGCGCCTTAACCCCGCGGATGCCCTCCAGGGTGTAGTTCACCTCGAGCAGGTACTTTGACATGGGACTCCCTTTCCGGCCGGTGGCCGTCGAGCGCACTCTATCCGAGCAGATCCCTCCGGGGCCCCCGAAATGTGCCTCTACCTCCCGGGCACTCGGGGAGGTAGAGGACAAGACCGTCCGTCGCCGTACGGGCAGGTGTGGGCTACGACCCCCCGCCGGTGCCTGTTTACCGCGGCGATGGGTGGCCATATGATCGCTGCCGCCAACCGCCCAAAGGGGAGAAGAATGGACCACGCAGCGACCGCCCGACACTTGTACCAACGTATAAATGCCGCGGATATCGATGGCATCGGCGACCTACTGGCCGAGAGCTTTGTGGAGCACGAAGAGATGGCCGGGCTCAGCCCGACCTAGGAAGGGACCAAGCAGATCTTCCGGATGATGTTATCCGCGTTCCCCGATTTGCACTTCGACACCGAAGATATCCTCGCGAGCGGGGACAAGGTCGTTGCCCGGGCGCGCGTCACCGGGACAAACAAGGGCGACTTCATGGGCATGCCGGCAACCGGTAAAAGTGTCAGTGTGCAGGCCATCGACATCCTCGGGTTTGGCGAGGACGGCCTGGTCCACGATCACTGGGGCGTCATGGACATTATGTCGATGATGCAGCAACTCGGCGTCGTACCGCAGGGCCCACCGGCCTAGGCCCGGTCTGACGATTATTGGGGCGGGAATATTCTGCGCCCCTTCATACAGGGCGGTAGCTCGATGCTCGTATGGACGGGAGCCGTTCAATGACCAACGTTCGATGCGTGCGCCTCAAAGTTCTCGTACAGCCGTGGCTCCCCCAGACGCTCTCGCTCGCGCAGCGCCGCCGGGCCCACCCGAGCCCACGCCCCTGAGGCCCACCAGAAGTCGTCCACAAGCTCCTTGTTGAGGACGCCGTGCTTGACGAGAGTGGAGACCGTCTCGCCAAATGTCAGCATCTTTCTGACTGACGAATCATTGGCTGATGCCGCTTCGGGGTCGAAATCGCTAGCAAAGAGCGCGCCCGTTGCCTCCACCAGGCCCATCTCCGTTCCCCACCGGACCAGTTGCACCACCAGTACAGCGTCGTTGTGCGTGGCAGACATGCATTCCTCCCTCTTGCTTGACTTGGGCTCGGCAGTTTGACCGCTCGTCGGCTGAGGCGCCGTCGGCACGGCGGAGCGTACACCTAATACCCTCTCGCAAAAGTCTTTGTGACTAAGCGAGCCCTACGCTGCTTTGGGAGCAGCGAGCTACTCCGCGCCTGAAGACGGTGCGGCGGCCCGGGTACGGGCCAGGCCTCGGTCGGCATCATAGAGGTGCCTCCTCCGGTCACGCCGGGCAGGAGAACCTACTCGACGGTGCTCTTCCGCAATGCACTACTCGCCGGGCGTCGCGAGCTCGGGCGCGCTTTGGCCGCACGCGGTTCCCTCAAATAGGTGTACGGTCAGGGGGACACGACAAGACCCCCGACGTGTTGGGCCAGCATGCGCTGGCCAGGGGGCGGTACTCCAGACCCTGGTAACGCGGCACTCGCAGCG
>JBEKNX010000453.1:0-3793 GCA_049522375.1 Acidimicrobiales bacterium
ACGATGCCGGCGTGGGTGTGGAACTCGCCCCCCGCTTCCAGGGTGACAAGGTAACGGCGGCCCTTGGAGTCGAAAAGCAGCACTCGCTCGCCAGGCTGGAACGGCCGCTGGCCCGAGCTCACGGACCGCTCACCGGCTGGTCGATGGGTATGCGACGCCGCCGCTCGTCCCCGGCCCGGGCGACCAGCCGGCAGAAGGCGCACGACGCGGCCGTCGTGGGCGCCCCGCAGCCGGGGCACGGATGGAGCCCCTCCCGGTCCTGCTCGCCCACGTGAGCGACCAGCTCCGTCGCCCGGTCCAGGAAGCCGCCGTAAAAGGCGGCCTTGGTACCTGGCGAACGTTCCTCAATGGTGTTGAGGGCGTCCTTGTAGCCCAGGTGCTTGTTCCCGGTCGCCATTGGGCACTCCTCGACCTGGTAGTCGATGCCCCGCAGTACGCAGTAGGCGGCCGTCTCCCGCTCGCCGAGGCGCACCAGGGGCTTGACTTTGCGGGGGAAGCCCTCGCCTGCGGGCAGGACCGGGCGCTGGCGGGCCAGGTAGGCCAGATCCCAGCGCAGCACGTTGCCGAGCAGTACGGCGGCCTCGTCGTCGAGGTTGTGGCCCGTGGCCAGGACGTCGTAGCCGCCGTCCAGGGCGGCGCGGTCGAAAATGTGGCGCTTGGACAAACCGCAGGCCGAGCAGGGCACCCGGTGGAACGCGGCCGCTGCGCTGCGCACGTCGAAGCCGAAGTCCGAGGGCAGGTCGACCTCCACCAGGCGGGCGCCGCGCCCGGTGGCGAAGCGCCGGGCGTACTCCCCCGACGGCTCGCTGTAGCCGGCGATGCCCAGCCCGATATAGAGGCCCTCCGCCTGGTGCCCGAGCTCGAGGAGCAGGTCCCACAAGGCGAGGGAGTCCTTGCCGCCGGACACGGCTACGAGCACGCGCTCGCCGGGGGCGATCATGGCATGCTCGGCGATGCCCCTTTCGACCTGGTTTCGGCAGTGAGCGAAAAAGCAGTCGGGGCAAAACCCGGCATTGTGCCGGCGCACGTCGATGACGGCGGGCTTGCGGCACACCCGGCATCTCACGTGGAGCCCCCCGAGACGACGGGGCGGACCTCGACCGTCGAACCCTCGCCGATCGTAGCGTCGCCCGTCACCAAGGTGCCGTCCACGATCACGAGGACCGCTTCGCGTTTGTAGCCGAGCTGGTCCAGCAGGGCAACCACGGCCACCGGCCCAGCGACCTCAAGCTCGCGCTTAGGGTTGCGCAGTAGGACCTTCACGCCGCCCATTGTGGCCGTTGGGATAGCGGTGGGTGATGATGAGGTGCTCGCCCGGGGCCAACTTTTCGGAAAAAACAACCTCGGGCCGCTTCTTCAGCACCTTCAGCCCGAGCTGCGCCAGCACGGCCACCGCCCCCAGCACGAGCCACGGCGTCTCTCCGCCCAGCACCCCTCGCCGCAGCCCCTTGCGCACCGCCCAGGACAGCAAACCGCTCACGGGCTACCCGCGGCGTATCTCTACGACTGTCGACCGCCGCCGGCCGCTGCGCCGCCCCAGCCAGAAGGCGGCCAGCGTGACCAGCAGCGCCCCGCCGACGGCGGCGTACATGAGCAGCGGGCGGGCGGACTGGACCTGGCTCTCGACGCCGCCGGCCAGTTCCTCCGCCTTGGCCCGGATGTCGTCGGCCGTGATGCGGCCGTCCGGCCCGCTGCCGGTGACGTCCGCCTTGGCCCCGAGCAGGCCGCGTGGGCTCATCGGCCCGCCCCTCTCACGATCCTCAGCACGCAAAAACCGGCCACCAGGACGCAGAACAGCGCCCCTCCCATGTAGGGCACCCACGACCAGTCACCGGACAGGTGGCCATAGGAGCCGTAGGGCGTGGCCGAGGCGACGGGCGACAACGCTCTGGTGAGGGGCGCATAGGCCACGACCGGGCTGCCGCGGTCACCGAACTCGGTCTGCAGCGCCCGCACGAAGCCGATGGCCAGCAGGAAGGTCCCGGCGGCCAGGAGCGCCGCCCCGGCCACGCCCTTGTAGAGGGTCTTTACCTGTTTGACGACAGGATCGACGGTCTCCTGCTTGGCGTAGGCGATAACGAGCTGGACAAACTCGGCGACGCCGTCTTTCGTGCCGCTACCGGCGGTGCGACCAGGCATTGCGTAGAAGCTAACCGGTCTCCGGCGCAAACGCACACCTCGGGGCTCAGCCGGGCTCGAACTTGACCAACGCCGGCGCCCGGGGGTACTCGGCCACGTCCAAGGCGACCTGGTCGGTCAGGCCCGCCGGCGTGCCCGCGGGGTCGGGCAGGGTCGGCGCCAGGTCGTTCAGCACGGTGGCGAACACCACGGGAGCGGCCAGCGGGGGGTTCCCCGCGCCTTGCCCGGTGGCGGCCAGGGCCCAGCCCGACAGCGCTTTGACGCCGTCGAGGGTCCCCGTCTTGGCGTGGACGCGCCCGGCCGCCGCCGTGCCTCTCAGTTCGTCGACCAGGGTCCCGGAACGGCCGGCCACCGGCAGGTCGCGGACGAGCAGGCCATCGGGCCCGGCCCGCTCCAGGACAGCGACCAGCAGCGCGCAGGTCACCCGGTCGGAACGGGACAGCCCGCTGCCGTCGGCATTGACAAAGCCGCTGAGCGGGAAACCGTCGGCGGCCAGGTCCGCCCGCACGGCGGCCAACCCGGCGGCCGTCGACCCTGTCCCCCGTTGTTTGAGGCCCAGCTCCTTGGTCAACAGCTCCATGGCCGTGTTGTCGCTCTCCCGGAGGATCTCTCCCAGCTCGGCGCTGAGCGGGGGCGAGACCACCTCGGCCAGCACCGTCGCCCCGGCCGGGACCGGGCCCGACGTGGGGCCGCCGTCCACTTCGATCCCGGCGGCCCCGAGCAGTTTGACGAGCAGGCCGGCCGACTGGACCGGCGGAGGGGCGCTTTCGGGCACGGGTGGCCCGGCGGCGGCGAATCCGTCATCTATCCCGAGGGCCGACAGGGCGCCCACGTCCCCCTCCTCGCCGTACTCGGCGGGCCAGCCCGCCACGGCCCGGACCGAGTCGTACCTGGTGTCGTCGCCCACCACGCCGCCGGTAACCTGGCGCGCCCCTGTCGCCCTCAAGGCGGTGACGAGCGCGTTGAGGCTGGTGTACACGCTCCCGCCGTCCGGTATGGACCGGGCATAGCTGGCCAGGCGCAGCAGCGGGTCACCGCCGCCCACAAAATAGAGGTTGCCGTGGACGACGCCGTCTACGGGCGGGGCCAGGCTCTCGAGCTTGGTGGTGAAGCGGTACGCCGGGCCCAGCCGGTCGAGCAGGGCGGCGGCCGTGAGCAATTTCATATTGGAGGCCGGGACCACGGGCAGGTGGGGGTGGTCGGCGTAGATGACCCGGCCGTCCTGGACGGCCACGGCACAGCTGCGGGTGGCGGCCACCCGGCCGAGGGCCCGGGGGCCCATGGCCCGGGCCAGGGCCCGGTCGAAGTTCTGCTGTGCCCATAGACCCTGAAGGGCCCGCGGCAGGCGTGCCGGTGACAGCAATGGCGTTGCCAGCAGGGCCTGGGGGGCCGGTGGCCCACCACCTCCCGGGGCGACGCCCGGGCCGGGGCCGGGGGCACCAGGGGCGGGCGACGCCTGGGCGGGCGGGGCACCCACAGCCGCTAGCGGCGCTCCGCCCATGCTCATCGCCGCCGAGAGGGCGCAGGCCAAGGCCCGGGCGAGGGAGCCGGCCCTGCGGTGGTGCACTCCAGCACGGTAGGCGCCGGCGCCCCCCACCGAAAGTCGGCCCGGGGCTGAACGGCCCACGACCTTACGAATTTCAACCGGGCAGCC
>JBEKNX010000454.1:0-3780 GCA_049522375.1 Acidimicrobiales bacterium
GCTCTCTTCTCCCGACGTGCCGCCCGTCACCGTCGCCACCTGGGCCAAGATCGCCCCCGCCGACTTTGTCGCCACGGCGGCCAGCGAGCTCGCCGGCACGAGCGAGACGGCCCTTTACGGCCCCCCTTACAACAACGGGACCGGCAGCCTGCAGAGCCTCCTGTTCTCGCCGGCGAAGATCCCCGGGGCCCGCCAGCCCATCGACGCGGCTCAGACCTTCGTCCTCGCCCCGCTCGAAAAGGAGGCGCCTACCAACCCCGCCCTCGCCCGGGCACTCGACCGTTACAACGCCGCTGCGGCCAAGGTCCAGTTGTCCTGGGCTAGCGCCTACGCCAACGCGGTCACCAAGGTCCATTTCGACGCCGCCGGCGCCGCCGTCGTGCCCCGGGCGGCCGACGGGCCCGTGCCGCTACTGGTGGCGACCGAGCTGAGCCTGGCCCGCAGCGGTGCCCTCGATTCGGACCTCATCTCCGGCCAAGGGTTTTACGGCACCAATTCCACCAAGCCGCTGCTGTTCCTCGAGGACGGCCAGTACTTCTCCAGCGTCGCCGCCGCCGACCACCTGACCGGGACGCAATGGGGGGTCATGAACGAGACGGGGGGCTACCCCGGGCAGCCCTGGCTCTGGCTCTACACGCTGTGGTACCAGGTCCCCGGCTTCGACCACTCCGCCAACGTCGACCTCATTGCCATCTACCTCACCGGGGTGGCTACGATAATGCTCCTGGCCATACCTTTCATACCCGGGCTGCGCGACGTTCCCCGGCTGGTCCCCGTTCATCGCCTCGTCTGGCGCAACTGGTACCGGGAGAACTCTCCGGGCAGCGGTCCTGCGAGCACCTGATGCTGGTCATGGCACCCAAAGTCGGGTGCCCAGTTGGTCCGGTCGACAAGAGCCTTGGCGCTCCGGCGAGCGCCCCGGAAGCGCACGACCGGCGGCCCCCGGTCATCCAGGGGGGCATGGGGGTGGGCGTTTCGGGCTGGCGCCTGGCGCGGGCAGTCTCCCTGACAGGTCAGCTCGGGGTGGTCTCGGGAGTGGGCCTGGACACCCTCATGGCTCGCCGCCTGCAGCTCGGCGACCCGGGAGGCCATATCACGAGGGCGCTCGCCCATTTCCCCCGTGCCGGCGTGGCAGAGCAGATCCTTGACCGCTACTTCGTCGCCGGCGGCATCGGCCCCGACGAAGCGTTCCGTCCTGTGCCACGACCTACGCTGCGCCCGAGCGAACGGAGCACCAACCTGGTAGTTGCCGCCAATTTCGTCGAGGTCTTCCTGGCCAAGCAGGGCCACGAAGGCCTTGTCGGCGTCAACTTGATGGAGAAACTTCAGATGTCGACGCCGGCCGCGACTTACGGCGCCATGCTCGCCGGCGTCGATTACGTGCTGGTAGGAGCGGGCATCCCGGCCCAGTTCCCGGTGCTCCTGGACGCCCTGGCGGCGGGGCGTCCGGGCCAGGTCTGCGTCGACGTCGTAGGCGGCGGTCCGACCTCGGTGGTGGTGCGGCCCGACGTGGTGCTGGGTGCCCGGGTGGAGCTGGGACGGCCTAAGTTCCTTGCCATCGTCGCCTCCCACGTGCTGGCTTCCTACCTTGCCCGTGACCCCGCCACACGCCCCGACGGCTTTGTAGTCGAGGGCCCCGTGGCCGGCGGCCACAGCGCCCCACCGCGAGGCCCCCTCGTCCTGGACGAGGAGGGGGAGCCTGTGTACGGCGTTCGCGACGTGGCCGATCTCGACAAGATGACGGTTCTCGGGCTGCCCTACTGGTTGGCCGGGGGCTATGCCAGCCCGACGCTGCTGGCGGAGTCCCGAAGAGCCGGCGCGGCCGGCGTCCAGGTGGGTTCCGCGTTTGCCCTGTGCGAGGAGTCCGGCTTGCTGCCCTCCATAAAACGAGCCGCCATGGAGCACGCCCTGGCTGCTGACCTGTCTGTCCGGGCCGACCCGCGGTCGTCGCCGACCGGCTTCCCGTTCAAGGTGGCCGACTTGCCGGGCACGGTCGCCGAGGTACAGGTTTACGAGAGCCGCGAGCGGGTGTGCGACACCGGCTATCTGCGAACGGTGTATGCCAAGCAGGGGACCGAGATCGGGTACCGTTGCCCGGCTGAGCCGGTCCCCACCTACCTGCGCAAGGGCGGGATTATGGCAGACACGGTCGGCCGGTGCTGCCTGTGCAATGGCCTGGTCGCGGCCATAGGCCTCGGCCAGCGACGCCGGGACGGGACGGTAGAGCCGCCCATAGTGACCATCGGGCAGGATCTCTCCTTTCTCCCCGAGCTGCTTTCTCCTGGCCGCCAGAGCTACTGGGCCGCCGACGTGGTGGCCTACCTGGTCCAAAGTGAGGGGCCCCAGTGAGGGGCCACAGTGAGGGGATCGGCGTGGCCGGCGGTGGCGATCGTCAATCAGGCCGAGCGCGGGCGGGGAGACGTCGCCCGGAGATCCTCTCCGGCGTGATCTTCACCAGGTAGCGACGCGGCACAGGTGCCCACGACCGCTGGGCGGCCAGCTCCGCGGTCACCCGGTCGGCCGCCGGGTCGACCACTCGGGAGGCGCCCACCATCTGTACGCTCCACACGTCCCCGCCCGGCTCGCCCGCCCCCTCGGCCTCGAACGCCACTATCGTCCCCGAAAGGGCGGCGGTAAGTTTCGTACCCTCTCCGCTGCAGAAGACGACTTGTCCCGCCACCATGCAGAAATTGACGGGGAAGATCGCCGGCAGGGCACCGATCGTCACGGCCACCCGGCCCAGCGTCGCCTTCGAGAGCAGGGAGAAGCACTCGGCGCGGTCGAGGATTTCAAACCCGGCGCTGTCCAGCAGGATCCCGCCGCCAGCGTCGCCCGCGGCTGGCTCGCTCATTGCGACTTCGACACCTCTGGACAGCGTCATCCAACCCAGTGTCTCTTAGCACGGCCATGCGCCGTAGGGTAGGAAGTCCTAAAACCAGGGGCCCTGTGTCCATGGCAAGGCCGGTAGGGCCCCCGTAGCCTGGTCTGTTGTCTCGAAGTGAGCGCTAAGCGCGGCTAGCGGTACTGAGTCGAAACGGCGAAGCCGCAGACTATGAACCCGAGCCCGCCGAGGAGGTACCAGTTGGTGGGCGAGCTCGGCAACAGGCTCATGTAGTTGAGCACGATCATCAGCAGGCCGATGGCGAAGAAAGTCAGCATTGACGCCGGCACCCACCAGGGGCTGTGCCGGTAGTCCATGGGCACCGGGGCCGTGTACCGCCCGCTCACGGTGGTCCCCGCCGTCGCTTGCCTACGGGTGTCGGCCTTGGGGGTGACCCTTCCCGGGGCCTCTTTGGTGCGTCGGGGCATAGCTAGACAATAGGTGAAGGACGAGCTCATCTCCCAACGCACCCCCGAGAGCACCCCCGCCGGCAGCTCGCCCGGCGGGGGGGGAGGGAAAACGGCTGTTTGGGCGATGGCTCCGCCGCTAGCGTCTCTCACGTGCGCCCGACCGTGCTGGTAGTCGACAACTACGACTCATTCGTGTACAACCTCGTGCAGTACCTGGGTCAGCTCGGCGCTGAGCCTGTCGTCCGCCGCAACGATGCCCTGAGCCTCGACGACGTGGAGGACTTCGCTCCTGCTGGGATAGTGATCTCGCCCGGGCCTGGGCGGCCCGAGGACGCCGGCATCAGCGTGCCTTTGGTCCAAAGCTTCGGCGGCCGGTTCCCGGTACTCGGTGTGTGCCTCGGGCACCAGTGCATCGGCCACGCCTTCGGCGCCAACGTGGTGCCGGCGGAGAAGTTGTTGCACGGCAAAACCTCGCAAGTCCACCACGAC
>JBEKNX010000455.1:0-3776 GCA_049522375.1 Acidimicrobiales bacterium
GCCCGAAGCCGGCTGGCCCGAAGCCGGCTGGCCCGAAGCCGGCTGGCCCGAAGCCGGCGCGCCCGGAGCCGGCGAGCCCGGCACCTCGCCGGTGGGGCCGGCAGAGCTGCTCCAAGCAGTCTTGGACCGCACCGGTTACCTGGATGAGCTGCGGGCCGAGGGGGGGACGCGAGTCGAGGTAGAGGGCCGGGTCGAAAATGTCGAGGAGCTCATAGGTGCCGCCCGGGAGGTCGCCTCGGTAGCCGATTTCCTCACCGAGGTAAGCCTGGTGGCGGACGCCGACGAGGTCGACGGGGACGATTCGAGCCTCACCTTGATGACGCTCCACACCGCCAAGGGGCTGGAGTACCCCGTGGTGTTCATCGCCGGGATGGAAGAGGGCATCTTCCCCCATCTGCGGGCCCTGGGCGAGCCCCATGAGCTCGAAGAGGAGCGGCGCCTCTGTTACGTGGGGGTCACCCGGGCCAAAGAACGCCTCTACCTCTCCTACGCCTGGTGCCGGAGCCTCTGGGGGGAAGCCCAGTACAACCCGCCCAGCCGGTTCCTTTCAGAGATACCGGACCACCTGGTGCGGGCGGGCGGCGCCCGCCCCCGCCGGGAGCGCCTCAGCCGCGCCGAAGCCCGCAACGAACTGGTCGAGGCGGCGATGAGGCGGGGAAGAGCGAGGGTGCCAGTACAGGGAACTGGCGCGGAGGCGCTTGGCCTGCGCGCCGGCGACGGCGTCGTCCACGGCCGCTACGGCGAGGGCGTCGTCCTAGAAGTGAACGGGGAAGGCGCTGATGCCGAGGCGACCATAAGGTTCCCAGGGGTGGGGGAGAAGCGCTTCAGCCTTCACCTGACGCCGCTGAAACGAGCCTGAGCTCGCGCGCCGAGCGCCCACGGAGCTGGGCTAGCGCCGGTCGTCGTCCTCCAAGACGACTTCGCGGGCCTGGTCCAGGGCGTCGGCCTCGGGGACCTCGAAGGCCACCGCCGCCACGGGGGCCAGGTCAGGCTCGTCCGCCTCGGGGACGACCGATTGGGACTGCTCGATGGCGTCGGCTTCAGGGACCTCAGGATCGGTGGGCATAACAAGCGAAACCTACACCATCGACCGCCCGGTGCGGTCTCGGACCTTCGGCCCCCAGCGTAAGGCTCACAAGCTCCCGGCGAACGGTTGGGCCCCATAGGATTCCTGGACAATGGACAACCGCCGAGTGGTCGTTACGGGCGTGGGCGTGATCAGTCCTCTCGGCTTGGACGTCGAACAGACGTGGCACGCGCTCATTGCCGGCCGGAGCGGGGTGCGGACGATCACCGCCTTTGACGCACAGGGGTCGGACGTGCGCATAGCGGCCGAGGTCCGCGGGTTCGACTCGGCTGTCTTCTTCGGGCGCCGGCGGGCGCGGCACCTGGACCGCGTCGTCCAGTTGGCCCTGGTGGCGACCAAGGAGGCGATAGAAGTCTCCAAGCTCGATGTCGCCACCGCGCCCGAACGTACCGGCGTCGTGTACGCCTCGGGCATCGGTGGGATCCGGACGTTGGAGGACGGCATCCGCGTCCTGATCAACCGGGGAGCGGAATGGGTCAACCCGTACGTAGTGCCCATGATGATCCCCAACATGGCCGCGGGCGAGATCGCCATGGAGTGGCAGCTCCTAGGCTACAACTGCTGCACAGTCACCGCCTGTTCGGCTTCGGCTCATGCTATCGGCACCGCTTTTGACGCTATCCGCCTGGGCCGAGCGGACGCCATGGTGTGCGGGGGCAGCGAGGCGGCGGTCACCCCGGTCGGCATCGCCGGGTTCGCGGCCATGAAGGCCCTGTCGACCCGCAACGACGAGCCCGAGCGCGCCTCCCGCCCCTTCGATGCCCAGCGCGACGGCTTCGTACTGGGCGAGGCGGCGGCGACGCTAGTGATCGAGGAACGCGAGTTCGCCCTCCGGCGGGGCGCGCCTGTCCTGGCCGAGCTCGTCGGCTACGGTGCCACCGCCGACGCCTACCACATCACCCAGCCCCACCCGACGGGTGACGGGGCCGTACGGGCGATGCACGCGGCCATCGCCGACGCCGGGCTGGGCCCCGACGACATCGACTATGTCAACGCCCACGGCACCTCCACTCCCCCCAACGACCGGGTCGAGACGCTGGCCCTCAAGCGGGTCTTCGGCGCCTCCGTCCCCCTCGTCTCGTCGACCAAGTCGATGACGGGCCACACCCTGGGCGCGGCCGGGGCCCTGGAGTCGGTTTTCTCGATCCTGGCCCTGCAGAACTCGGTGGTCCCCCCCACCATCAACCTGGAGAACCCCGATCCGGACTGCGACCTCGACTACGTGGCCAACCGGGCCCGGCCCGCACCGCTGCGCTACGCCATGACCAATAGCCTGGGCTTCGGCGGCCACAACGCCAGCCTGGTGTTCGGCCAGGTAGCAGGCGAGCAGGAGCTGATGAGGCCGGGAGCTCAGCTGCTCCCGTAGAAGACGCGCTCGGTCACCCGCCTGGCCCGACGGGTCAGGCGACGGTACTGGTCGCGCAGTTCGGGGGCTGTCATGCCCAGGCTCCGAGCCAGCACCGTCAGGTGGTGCCCGGGTGTCGGGAGCGAGTCGCCTGGCCGCCCTCGCACCAGGTACAGCCGGTTGCGCGTCAACTCGCAGAACCGGTAGGCCTCCGCCAGCGCATTGGCGTCATCTGTCCCCAGGGCCCCGGCGGAGGTGAGCGATCCCAAGGCTTCCAGCGTCCCTTTGGCTTTGACCCCTGTGCGCAGTTGCAGCAGCTGGACTGTCCACTCGACGTCCGAAAGCGAGCCCGGCCCGAGCTTGAGGTGGAACTGAGGGTCTTCACCGGCGGGGACGCGCTCGCGCTCGACCCGGGCCTTCATCCGGCGGATCTCCCTGACGTCGTCGTCGGAGATCCCCGTGCCCCAGACGAAATGGTCGGCTATCTCGGCGAAACGTGACCCGACGGCGGGGTCGCCGGCGACGAAGCGGCCCCGGGTCAAGGCCTGGCGTTCCCACACCTGCGCCCAGCGGTCGTAGTAGCCCTCGAACGCTTTGAGGCTCCGGGCCAGGGATCCCTTACGGCCTTCCGGCCGCAGTGACAGGTCCAGGTCGTAGAGGCGCTGGACCGGCGTCTCGCCGTTCATCAGTTTGAGGAACGACTCGGCGAAGGGCTCGGCGTCTTCGGCCGCCAGCTTGGCGTCGTCGAAGACGAGGAGGACGTCGAGGTCGCTGCCATACGCCAGTTCGGCGCCCGCGAAACGGCCCATGGCCACCACGGCTATGCCCTCCACGGGCGCCCAGTCCACTGGCGTCCGGGCCGCCACCGCGGCCAGGGCCACCTCGACGACGGCTTCGGCCAGGCTGGTGAGCGACCGGGCCGTTTCGTGCACGTCCGCCCGCCCCAGCACGTCGCGCGCCTGGGCCCGTAGCAACTCCCCCCGCACGAGGCTGACGAGCCCTCGCCACCACTCCGCCCGTGGCCTCCAGGCTGTGCTCTCAATGGCCCGCCGCGTCATGTCCTGCCTTCCCGGCGAGGCGTCCGGGCCCTCTCCCAAAAGGGCCAGCTGGTCGGGATGACGCTCGTAGCCAACGGCGAAAAGAGGGCTCGTCCCGAGCAGGAGGCAGAGCTGGCGTGCGGCTTCGGGGGACTCCCGAAAAAGGGTGCTCAGTTGTGAGCGGCGGTGGAGCCCGGTGGCCAGCCGGCGCAGCCCGAGCAGCCCGAGGTCCGGGTCGGACGACTCCGATAGCCAGTCGAGCAGCAGCGGGACCATGGCGTGCATCAGGCGGGAGGTGCGTGAGAAG
>JBEKNX010000456.1:0-3758 GCA_049522375.1 Acidimicrobiales bacterium
AACGGTTCGCCGCCGGCCGGAAGTTCGGGAAGATCGTGCTCGCCCGGAGTTAATTGGCGCCCGGCTAATTGGCGCTCCCTAATTGGCGCTCGGCCCACGGGCTGGCCGGAGCTCACGGGGGGCGCCCGCCGGCACGACCGGCCGGCGAGGGAACACGGGCCAAGGGCGGGCCAGCGTTGCGCCAGGCGGGGTGCGTGCCGTGGAAGCGGGCGGCGTTGCCATCAGTCCCTGCCGATGGCGCAGCCCCCGAGGAAATGCGCCGTCATGGGGACGCCGAAAATCTCACCCCAGGTACCCGACGGGCCTGCCTATCTTGGTCGCCAGGCGCCGGGCGACATCATGGCCGACGGGCAACCAGGTCGGGTTGGGCTGGCCGTGGACAGTGCTCGCCCGAGGTTGGTCGTCCAGGTTTGACGGGTCCGCCATGGCCACGACGAGCAGGTCGTCGCGCCACCCGATAGGCAGGGCCAGGTGACGCCGGGCCAGGGCAGGGTGTACGAGGCGGGCGGCGGCGTTATCGATGGGGTATATGTCCAGGTCGACGAGCTCCAGGCCCAGCGCCCCGGCCAGGGTGCGGACGACCTGTTCCTCGGCGACCAGCCCGTCTTCGACCAGGACCCGGGCCAGGGTGCGATTGCTCTCCTTAGCTTTCCTGATCGCACTTTGCAGCTGCTCTCGTGTGAGGCGCCCTGCGGCCACAAGTAGTCTGGCGAGCTCGTCCTCGGGGCCATGGTCTCTTAGGTCGATGCTCACAGTCAGCTATCGGTAAGGCACCCTGGCTGACTGACCCTTGGAGTGGTACGCGAAGAAGCGGAAATGAGACACATCGCCCCCTACGACGGCGACACGACGGTACTTTAGGAGGCCGTCGCACGGGCGCTCACGGAGGGGCTTGGCTGTTCCAGGGGCAGCGTGACGGAGTGAGGAGTGATGATGTCGCACTTCGACCGCCGGGCAGGGTTCGGGGAGGGAGGGTCGAGTTCCCAACATAGAGAGCCAAAGTCTCGCGTTCCGCCAGTTGAACTATCCCTGACCGGTGACGGCCGAAGCCGCCATTAGGGTGGCCGACACCAAGGCCCCAGCGATCGGTCCCGGTCCAAGCCCATTGCGGTGGTTCGACGTGGCCACAGGTCGTCAGCGCCGCTCGGTCGAGCGGCGAACGGCGCGGGCCAGGCGGGCGGACTGGTGGGCTCCGGCAATGGCGGCGCGCTCGATGACATCGTTCAACCCGGCGGTGGCGGCACGAAGCCGCCATCGAGCTCGGCGGTGGTCGGGAACGTGAGAGACAGCACATCCGCGCATCCCGCGTCGGCGGCCTGCATGGAGCACGCGGTGTGGACGAAGCCGCTAAACCCCTCCCACGGGTCTGCGCTCGCAGTAGCTGCTTTGGCCGCAGCTTCGTAGGCGCGCAGCCGTGGCTCGAAGGCAGCCGCCACTAGGTCCTCCCGAGTCGGGAACCGGCGGTACAGGGTGGCGATCCCCACATTGCCCCGCCGGGCGATCTCCTCTAACGCTGCGTCCGTGCCGCTTTCGGCGAACACCTGCCTCGCCGACTCCACGATGGCGTCGCGGTTGCGGATGGCGTCGACCCGCAAGGGGCGGGAGGCCCGGGCCATATGGGGCCCATGACCTTCGACTTCGCCGGGTTCATCGGGCTGCGGCTCAACGAGCACGCCCTCCACACCTGGGACATCGAGGTGACCCTTGACCCGGGCGCCGCCGTAGCCCCCGGCTCGGCCCGGCTCGTCATCGACAACCTCCAGATGATCACCCGCTTCACCGCCAAGCCCACCGGCACAGAGCACACCATCACCGTGCGCACGAGCAAGCCCCAGCGCGGCTTCATGATCGTCCTGGGAGCCGACGCCGTCTCGTTGGAGCCCGCCGAGCCCGTCGACGAGCCGGACCTCGAGATCCCCGCCGAAGCGTTCATCCGACTGGTCTACGGCCGCCTTGACCCCGGTCACACGCCCACAACTGGGGGGCCAGCAGACCTAGGCGAACTGCGAAAGGTCTTCCCCGGGCCCTGAACACCGCCTGCTAACCACCCAAGGAGCCAGCCATGTCAGACGTTCTCAGTGCCGTGCCCGAGAGCCACCGTGACCTTCTTCGTTCGCCCCTGACCGCGACGCTCACGACGATCGATATCAACGGCCGCCCGTAGTCGACCGCCGTCTGGTACTTCGTCGACGACGATGTCCAGCCGAAGGGTTCGATCACTTCGGACCGGCAGAAGTACAAGAACCTGCGCCATAATCCCAGTTGCGACCTACTGGCGGGTCAGCCTCGTCAAGCTCCGGGCTGCCCTGCACGGTCCTGAGGACCGTATTACCCAGGATGCTGGCCAGCTCCCTGTCGCGCGCCTCGATGGCGTGCGCGTACACGCGCAGCGTGACTGATGGGTCGGCATGGCCAAGTCGCCCGCTGACCGTGCGGACGTCTGCGCCGGAACCGATAGCAACTGTGGCGGCAAAGTGACGGAGTTGGTGGAAATGACCGTCGACGCCGAGGCGCGCGGCCAGGCGGACATAGCCGGCTGTCAGCCCATCGGGCAGGCAAGGGGCCGAGCCGTCCGCCGAGCGGCTGAGCAGATAAGGGTCGCCCATCAGCGCAACGCCAACTTTGCGGGCGTAGCCCTGCTGATCGGCCTGACGGTGGGCGAGAAGCGCCCCGAGCATCTCGTCTATTGCGACGTCCCGACGGGCATGCGTCTTGGTCGGGCCGGCCGTGGCCACCCTGCGCAAAACAGTAAGGGAACGCTCGATGCGCAGCGTCCTCTTCTCCCAGTCGATGTCAGACCAGCGCAGCGCGCACAGCTCGCCCCGTCGGGCGCCCGTCACGGCACCGAGGGCGATCGCCGTCGCCATCACGGGGTCATGCTGCTCAGCGGCGGCTATCAGGCGCTGGACGTCCCTCACGGTCGGTGCTGAAACCCTCGGCCTGCTTGGCCCTGGAGGGCTGGCCCTGTCGGCAGGGTTGGCGGCGATCATCCCCCAAAGGGCCGCTCGGTCGAGGGCGGCATGGACGATGCAGTGGTGACGCCGCACCGAGGCCGGCGAGAGACCCCGGGCGAGCAGCGCACCGTACAGGTCGTCCAGGTGCCGGGGCGAGAGCTTGTCGAGCCTCAGCGCACCGATCGCCGGCTTGATGTCGCGTTCCACAGAGCGCCTGTGCTCCCTCATCGTGTAGGCGGAGCGCAGGGGCGCGATCTCCGAGAGCCAGCGGTCGAGCAGGTCAGCTACGCTGCCGGGGTGGCCGTCTGCAACCTGTCCACGCTCGACATCGGCAACAAGCTTGGCCAGCGCGCTCGTGGCTTGGCGTTTGGTGCCCCGCACGTTGCGTCGCACCACACGTGGCTTACCGGTGCCCTCCCGGCCCGCGAACACCCTCAACCGCCAGCGGTCGGGACCGAGCTGCTCCAGGTTGCCCCGCATCAGTTGCCCTCCTCTCTGTCTGGGGCAAATGACAGACCTGTTGTTGCCCTTAAGTTGCCCCGCGGCTCTCTGGACCAGACTACAGTAGGAGGTCAACCACAGTAAACAGCATGTCAAGTACACACGCCCGGGTAGCTCAGACGGCAGAGCGACGCACTCGTAATGCGTAGGTCAAGGGTTCGATTCCCTTCTCGGGCTCTCGCCTAGTCTCCTGATTCCGAGATACGTTGGCAATAATAGGCAAGACTGTCGAAGATCTCGTCAGCGGTCTTGTGCCATACGTAGGGCCGGGGGTCATCGTTCCAGGTTCCCACCCATTGAGTT
>JBEKNX010000457.1:0-3754 GCA_049522375.1 Acidimicrobiales bacterium
GAGGTCGATCCGGGCCTGGGCCAGCCGCCGGAGGTACGACAGCTCGGTCTCCAGCTCGGCGCAAGCATCACGCTTGGCCCGCAGACCGCTGAGCGACAAACGCTCGAGGCCCACCAGGTAGTCGGGGCTCAGAGCATCGGTGAGATCGAACTCGGCCATCGCCCGAGGGTACCTCAGCTCAGCCTCCGGACACGGGAGGCATCAGGGCCACCTCGTCGCCGCCTCGCAAGACGTAGCTGGTCGGTTCGGGCGCACGGTTGACCCAGACCGAACAGCTGGGGAGCGCGGTTTTTAGCTGGTCACCGTGGGCCGAGCCCAGCCCGAGCAACAACTGCGCCACTGTCTTCCCGGCGGCGGGGAGGACGGCCCGCGCCGTCCCGACAGCCTCCCGGGCGGCGGCGAAGAAAAGCACTGTCACTGCCTTGTTTTCGTCTATTTCCTCATCCTGGCCGGCGTCCGGCGGCGCGTCGGTGCCCACGGGTCGAAGTTACCCGCGCCGGAGTCTGCGAAGATGGCCCGGTGGGCCGTCTCCTCGTCGTCCGACATGCTCAGTCCGTCTGGAACGCCGCCGGCCGGTGGCAAGGCTGGTCCGACGCCCCCCTTTCCGAACTGGGCGCGGAGCAAGCCAGGCAGGCCGGCAGGTCCCTCGCCGCGGCGGGGACGACGCCGGGCGCCATCGCCAGTTCCGACCTCGCCCGTGCCCGGTGCACGGCCGGGCTGATCGCCGCCGAGCTCGGTTACGGCCGGCCCCTGATCGTCGACCCTGACTTGCGCGAACAGGATCTCGGCGAGTGGAACGGGCTGACCACCGACGAGATCGCAACGGTCTGGCCGTCCCAGCTCGGCGCCCGACGGGCCGGACGACTAGGAGAGGTGCCCGGCGGCGAGGAGGCGACGGTGTTCGCGGCCCGATGCCTGGGGGCACTGGGACGCCTCGCCGCCGGCGGTGTGGACGAGACCGTGGTCGTTGCCCACGGCGGCGTCGTCATCGCCCTAGAGCGTGCCCTGGGCGTGTGGAGGGACGGCAACCGTCACCCGCATCTGGGCGGCTGGTGGGTAGAAAGCCAGGGTGCGCCCCCGGATCTCCAGCTGGTAGCAGTACGCAAGGTCGACCTCTTGGCACCGGAGCCCGAAACGGTCACCAACGGCGCGTAGCCTCTCGCCCAATGATGAAGGTCGAGGTAGTCCGCAGCTGGAAGCGCCGCAAGACGGTCCAGGCCCGCCAAGTGGGCGACGTGTTGCAGGTCAGCGTGCCCGCCACGCTCAGCCGTTCAGAAGAAGAGATGTGGGTCAGCGAGATGCTGCGGCGGGTTGAGCTGCGCCAGTCCCGGGGCGAGATCGACCTGACGGAGAGGGCTCAAATGCTTTCCGCCAAGTTCGCCCTGGCTTCCCCCAAGGAGATCCGCTGGGTGGACAACCAGCGCTTCCGGTGGGGGAGCTGCACCCCGGGCGACGGGACGATCCGCGTCTCTTCGAGGCTGGCGAAAGAGCCGTCGTGGGTGCTCGACTACGTGATCGTGCACGAGTTGGCCCATCTCCACGTGAGAGGGCACGGCAAGGCCTTCTGGGCCCTGGTCGACAGGTACCCCCTGATGGAGCGGGCACGGGGTTTCCTCATCGCCCGGGGCGTGGAAGACCCCGAGGAAGTGCCCGGGGCCGGCGAAACGGGAGGGGAATGAGAGGACGTCCGCCGGCCCCCACCAACTGGGATGTCTCGGCGCGCCGCAGCCTGGTGACCGAAGGTCTGCTCGCTCCAGCCGGTCGTCGCGGCCCAGGTACGGCCCGGTCGGGCGAGGGGGGGAGAGCTCGGGAGGTCACGGTCAACGCCGGTCCGTTGTTCCCGGGCGAGAGGCCGGTCGTGATGGCGCTGGTACAACAGGCCGAGCGTGGTCGCACCCTCAGCGCCGAAGCCACAGGTGCCCTGGCCGGGGCGGCCGAACTGGCCCGGGAGCGCCGGTTGCCCCTGGTGTTCTCCTTGGCCTCGTCCGGCTCCGATCTTGGTGAAGGCGCCGGCGCTCTCGACGGGTGGGGCCGGGTGGCGCACGCCCTGGCGGTCTGTTCGGGCGCCGTACCCGTCGTCGCCATCGTGGACGGGCCCTTGCTGTCGGGCCCGTCCCTGCTGCTCGGCCTGGCCGACGCCGTGGTGATGACGTCCCGGGCGCTGTCCTACGTCTCAGGGCCGGCGGCGGTGGCTGAGCTGACCGGAGTCCCCGTGCAGCCGGCACAGCTGGGGGGAGCCTCTGTCCACGCCGCCCGGTCGGGACTGGCCACCCTGCTGGCCCGCGACGCCGCCGGTGCCCTCGACCGGGCCAGCCACCTCCTCGGTTTCCTCCCCGCCCACGGCGACGAGCTCCCGCCCCGCCTGCCGACCGGGGATCCCGTCTCCCGACCGACGCCCGGGCTCCGCAAGGTTGTCCCGGCCACGGCCACCGGGAGTTACGACGTCCGCAAAGTCATCGCCGCGGTAGCCGACGACGGCGAGGTCCTCGAGCTGCGACCGACGTGGGCTCCTCAGCTGGTGACGGCCCTGGTGCGTATCGCCGGCCAGCCCGTCGGGGTGCTGGCCAACCAGCCCCAGGCCATGGCCGGCACTCTCGACATTGCCGCCTCGCAGAAGGGAGCCCGTTTCGTCGGCTTCTGCGACTCGTTCAACCTCGGCCTGCTGACGATGGTGGACACTCCCGGCTTCATGCCCGGCCGCGACCTCGAATGGCGAGGGATGATCCGCCACGGGGCCGAGCTCGTGTTCGCTTATGCGGAGGCCACCGTGCCGCGGGTCTGCCTCGTGCTGCGCAAGGCCTACGGAGGCGCCTACATCGTCATGGACTCCAAGGCCATGGGCAACGACCTGTGCATCGCCTGGCCGAGCGCCGAGCTGGCGGTCATGGGCGCCGAGGGGGCGGTGCGCATCGTCCACCGGCGGGCAGACGAGGAAACCCGGGCCACCCTGGTCGAGGAGTACCGGGACAGGTTCCTCAACCCTTATGTCGCAGCCGAGCGCGGGTTCGTAGACATAGTCATCGACCCGGCTGAGACCCGCCAAACCGTGGCACGCTGCTTTGAGGCCCTCGCGACCAAGCGCGAGCGCCTCGTGCACCGTAAGCACGGCAACAGCCCTCTCTGACCGGGACGTCGCGCCGCGCTAGTGCCCGCGGGCCGGCGAGGTGGCCGTCCATTTTCGTCATTTAGGCCATTTCGTCATTTCTTGAGGTCGCCCTTCGCGAGCAGTTAGGTGGGGGCGGGGAGGATCGAACTCCCGGCGCGCAGATTAAAAGTCTGCCGGTCTTCCACTGACCTACGCCCCCGGGCGGCACCGGTGCGCTCGGTTACTTCCTCATCCTAGATTGACCACCCCTGGCGGCAGTAGCAAGAGCAGACCGAGAGCGACGCAGGTCGCGGCCAGCACGGCTACGTCGGCGATTACCTCTTGGCGGTGGCGGCCGTGGCGGGCAAGGCCCAAGCCGGCGGCTACCACCAACCCCGTCACCAAACCGCCGACGTGGTCCTGCCAGGCGATGCCGGGGACGGAGAAGCTGAACACGAGGTTGATCACGATCAGTACGACGATGCCCGAGGTGTTGGCCGAAGCGCGGCGGGCCAGGACGAAGTAAGCACCAAAAAGGCCGAATATGGCGCCGGAGGCGCCGACGGCCTCATCGAACGGGTTGGCGAAGAGGTAGGAGCCCACCGCCCCGCCCAGGCCCGACACGAGGAAAAGGGCCAAATAGCGCCATTTCCCGAGCACGGGCTCGAC
>JBEKNX010000458.1:0-3739 GCA_049522375.1 Acidimicrobiales bacterium
CACAGGGCCTGGCCGGTGCCGGGCACGGCACTGCCCAGCAAGGCGCGACGCTCGCCGCTTACCGCGATGGCCGCCGCGCCGCTGGGCAGTTCGCCCACGTCGACGATCTTGGCTATCACGCCGACCGAGGAGTAGCGACCGTCGATGCGGGGGACGAGGACGAGCTCGCCGCCCACCGGCCCGGCGGCGTCGGCCGCCGCCTTGGCCTCGTCGGTCTCCAGCGCAAGAGTAAAAACCATCCCGGGCAGTACCACGCCCGAGGTCAGCGGCAACATAGGCAACGTTTGACGTTCTTGGTCCATCATTTCTCCGAAACTCGTTCCCGGGCTCTTCCCGGGTCTGGGAAAAGTGCAACAACTTGGGCCGCCCCTTGATTCCCCTGGCGCTGTGTCCAAGGGCCCACGCGGGCGCGGCCCGGGCACCCGGCCGTCGCTACGCTTGTACCTCGCCAGGACGTGGGGGCTTCAGCGGTCGGATCCGTCTGGCCCCGGTCGATGCTCGGCGTACCGCGCCGGCTTGGGATCGTCGGGGCCCTCGTCCAGGCGCTTGACCCGGAAGCCGGCCCGGGCCAGGACCTGGGGGATGGCCCGGACGTGGGCACGGTCCTTTTCCTTGTTGTCCTCCGGCAACTGCTCGAACGGCAGGTCGATGAAGGGATGATGGCGCGAGTCGCGCGGCCCCGCCTGGTAGCCCATGCGCTTCATGTCGGCCGACCATCGCTCGTGCTCGAACGGCGCCAGTCTCTCCACTTCTGCTTCGGTGAACCCGAAGGTCGACCTCTCGGGGTCGAGAAGGGGGGCGGGCACCACCACGCAGCGCAGGGCCCCCAGCTTGGCGGCGATGCCGTCGGCCCAGAGCCGGTTGGACTCGCGCAGGCTGGCGGGCAGCCCCTCCCACGGCACGAGCGAGGGATCGTCGCGCTCGGTCAGGCCGAACTGGTTCTGGTGCTGGCAGTGGAGCAGGTGGCCGAGGCGGGCTATGACCTCGGTCGCCGTACTCTCCAGGAGGGGGGCCGGGAGCAGGGTGCGGCTGAGCCATCCGAAGGCGTGTATGCCCTTCATGGCGGGCCCGCCCCGCTTGACGGCGTGAGCCACGCCGGCTTCGTCGTCCTCGACGACGACCACGATGGGTGTCTCGTCCCAGTGCCCCATCCGGCGCCTTAGGGTGAGCGCCGTCGTAAGGGCCGCCGTTTCACTGGCCAGAGCGACGTAAACGGCACTGGCATCGGCCGGTGCTCCCGAGTGGGCCTCGGCGGCCGGCGGGGCGCCCACGTTTGCGCCCCCGCCGTTGCCCCCGATGCCCCGGCCCCACAGCTCCAGCCGGCAGGAAGCGATGTCCCCCAGTTCGGGGTTCCTTACCGCCAGGTCGTCGAGCACGTCGGGCGGCGCCCCCACCAGCGTGAGGCGGAGGAAGTCGGAAGGGCCCCGCTGAGCCGCCGTCCACCGGCGCAGGACTCCGATCAGCAGGCTGTCGGCCAGCCCTTCGTCGCTTACCACGACTACGTGGGGAGAGCCGGGGTGTTGGTGAGGGAAGGGGGGGTGTTCCTCGAGCAGGAGCTCGGCCGCCACCGCCCAGAGATTTACCAGCTCCAGCCGGAAGCCCGATTCGTCCCGGTCCACCAGGGCCGGCGCCTTCATGACCTGCCACAGGTGGAAGTCGTCGAAGCCGGCCAAGGCCGTCAGCACCTGGGACCTCTCACCAGCCGAGACGGTACGGGCAGCGGCGGCGACGTCGATGTTGACCTGGTCCTTCCCGCACAACGCGACCAGTAGCTCGGCTTTGTCCAGGCCGGCTTGCCGCAACATCTTGGGGTCGGTGGCGTCGCCGACCAGCACCCTTATGCCCCGCTCGCGGCAGCCGGCGATCGAAACGTTGGTGGCGTCGCTGTCGATGGCCACCACCGGCCAACCGTCGGCCGCGAAAGCGTTGGCCAGACGGTAACCGGCCGCCCCCAACCCGGCAATGACCACATGTCGGCGCAGACGGCGGACGACGAAGCGGTTGAACTGTTCCCCGTACATGGCCAGGATGGCGCCCACGGCGGCGTAGCCGAGCACGAACGGCCCCAGGTAACGGGCGATCTGGATATAGACGTTGGCGTTTTGGCCGGCGTTGCCGTCAAGGGTGAACAGCTGGAGGGACGCGTACAGCGAGTCGAGCAACGAGCGGGAGGGCTTGGTCTTGGAGAAGCCGATCATCGCCAGCACGACCACGGTGGCGGTGAGAACGGCGAGCACCGCGGGTTTGTGGCTGTCCCAGTGGCGCACAATGTGCTTGGCCCAAACGGTCTTGGCTGCCCGCCGTCGCCGTCTCGGCTGGTGGCTGAGGAGGTCTACGTACACTTTGCTCTCAGCCGTTGATGTACTCGGCTCGCTCGGCGGCGGTGTAGCCCCGGCTCACCCGCGCCCGCGCCGCCTGCTCCAGGTCGTGCAAGTTGGCCGTTGCTGCTTCGGCCGACAGCACCCGGACAAAGCCGTCGTTGCTACCCGAAATAACCACGGCGCTACCTTCGTAGCTCCCGAACACGGCCGTGTTGACCGCCGTCGGGAAGGGCTCGTCGAAGGGACCGAAGGCCGCCAATTGGCTACGGCCGGCGAGGTTCCAGATGCGGACCGTGCCGTCGTCTCCCGCCGTCAGTACCTCCGACCCGTCCGGGCTGAAGACCGCCGTGTTGACCTGTCCTCCGCCCGTGTTGAGCTCCGCTATCACCCCGCGGGTGCGGGCATTGAAGACGGTCACGTCCCCGGCGTTGTCGGCGAGGACCACTTGCTGGCCGTCAGGGCTGAACTGCGCGTCCCAGACAACGGCGTCCCTGGCCGGGTTTGTGAACGCACCGAGGAACTCACTGTTATCGCGGCGCTTGCTCAGGCCCCATTCCCACGCCACTCCGTCGTTGTAGGAAACAAGCACGCGGTTGCCAGCGGCATCGAACGCCATGCTGTCGACGAAATAGGCATAGTTCGCCGTTCTCGGGAGCTCGAAGGTCCGGCCGTCGGTCAGGTCGACGATCTCGACGATGTTGTTGTCGGAGAAGATGACGGCCAGCCAGGACCCATCAGGACTGATGGCGACGGTTTGCGGGGCCCCCGGCCATTGTCTGGGCAGCGCCATGCGGGCCGGTTGCAGCTGGGCCGCCCCCTGGGCATTGTTAGTTAGTCGCCACCCTTTGACCTCGTACTGGCTTCCCACCGCCACCACGCCGACGGCGGTGGCGGCCTGGCCTGCACCGAAGGTCTGAGAAACCGCAATGGACTGCATGTCAGCCGGTTGGGAGCCTTCGAGCACCGTGGTTTGCCGGCCGGTGCGCAGGTCGACGACCACCGCCTTGTCAGGGTTGGTGCTCTCGCCCGTCACGGACACCCCGGAGGCGAGCGCGACCACGTCGCCCAGGCCGTGCACGAACGTCACGTCACCGACGCCGTCACTGGTGCCCGACCATGGGAGCGACTGGCTCAGCTGAGAAGACAACAGCAGTTCGCGCGGACGCGCGTCCCACACCCTGACCATCCCGTCCTCGCTACCGGTGACCAGGATGTCGGGATCGGCGGGGTCGAACTCGGCCGAGTAGACCACGCCGCAATCGCAATCGAGTTGGGCGACCTCTATCCCGCCAAGTTGTGAAGCCTGTTCGAGTTGCCACACTGTTGTCTGTCCCAGGTCTGTGGTCGTGACAAGTCGAGAGCCATCGTGGCTGAAGGCGGCCGTCTGCAGGTCTCCTCCCGCGCTGAGCTGGGCGATC
>JBEKNX010000459.1:0-3707 GCA_049522375.1 Acidimicrobiales bacterium
GTACGCCGGGACGGCAGCCAGTTCTGGGCCAACGTGGTCATCACCCCGCTGTGGGACGGCGCCGGGAGGTTGCGGGGCTTTGCCAAACTGACCCGCGACGAGACCGACCGCCGCGCCGCCGCTGAGGCCAGCGAGCAGCTGGCCCGTATCACCGAGCAAGAGCGGATCGCCTCCGTGCTGGCCGACACCATGATCCGCCGGCTTTTCACCATCGGCCTCCAGTTGAGCGGCGTCCTGAACCTGACCACCGGTCTGGACCGTCAGCGGATCGAAGCGGCGATCAACGAGGCCGACAACGCCATAAGCGAACTGCGCCGAGCCGTCTTCAATACCGGCCGGGGGCCCGGCAAGGACTAGGCGGGCAGCTGGCAGCCGGCGTCGAGGTGCACTTTGCTCCTGTGCGTGACGCCCACGGCCTCGGGCCAGTGCGCCCGCGTCCCGCTCATTTGTGTAATGGGGAGCCTGACGAAGCAGTCGCGTTCGGGGGCCTCGCTGCAGGAACGCAACGGGAGCACCCGCGGCGAAACCGCCAGAGCCTCGTCGCCGACTTCCTCACCGACACCGCGTACCAGGACGCTCCAACCGTCCTCTTTGCTCTCGTCGAAGTAGTCGGCGCTGAAGGCGACCACGGAGCCGGTCAGGGCGCGACGCAGGACAGAGCGTTGGGCGACCCGGACCAACAAGTTGTCGCCGTCGAGAACGAAGGGCACCGTATAGATGGCCGGCAGGGCGCCAACAGTGACCGCCACCCGGCCGATGCCGACCTGGGCCAGGTAACCCCGACATTCGCGGGCACTGAGCATCTCGACCACCGGGCGACCACCCATGACATCAGTTTGGCCGTGGTGACAGCAGGCGGTCAGAGGCGTTGGTCCCTGGTCCCCGGCGCAAAAGACGGTATGTGAGACCAGCCGGCCCCCAGGCAGCCGGCCCCAGCCGGCCGGCCCCTGGCCCGGGCCGGCTTACCTATACGCTCGGCAGCCCCCATTCACCGCCCGAAGCCTCGGGGAGGGCACCGACCCCCTCCAGTTGACCGGGGCCGTGCGCCCAGCCGTTGCCGGAGACCAACGCCGGGACCTCGAACAGCTCGGGCGCCCAGTCCTCGGGCTTGGGCAGCGGGGCCGCCATCTTGACCCGGTTCACGTGGGCGTTGACAAGCCGCTCGTGGTAGGCGCCATAAACCTCCATGAAAGCTTTGACCTTGTAGGCACGACCGTCGATCCCACGGCCCTTCTTTCCTTCGATGACCGCTTCGACGTCCTCGCCGCTCAAAGTCTTATGGCTTTCGAGGGCGTGGGCCACGGCAAAGACCTCCGCTTTGTTCGCTTCCAGGAGGTCGCCGGAGCGCGCCAACAGCTCGTGCAGCCGTTCCTCGACCTTCTTGCCCGTGTCGCCGCGCATCATGTCGCCGTCGCCCTGGCCGGGAGGCCACCCGCCGCCAGAACGCCGGGTGGCCTGGGAAGCGATGGTGTCGCCCATCCCCCAGTAGCCCTCCATCAGGCCGGCGATCATGGTCGCCGACTCGAGGTCGCCCGACACGCCCGACGACGAGTCACCGGCAAAGAACTTCCGTTCCCCGGCCAGCGAGGCCAGGCTCACCATCACGTCCGCCTCGTACTCGCTGCGCCAACTCGTGAAACGGTCCTCTGGCTTGATGGAAGAGACCATGCCCAGGTAAGTGCCGCCTTTTTCGATCGTGGCCAGGTCGATCTCGAGGTGCTTGCGCACCCGGTAGGCGACCACGGCGTGGCATGCCTCGTGGATGGCGACGGCATGGCGCTCACGTTCGACGTACTCGACGTCTTCGGGCGGCCCGAGGTCCTTCAACCTCTTGGCCTCGAGGACGTCGGCCCACGTTATGGCGGGATGGTCACGCCGCAAGGCAACGATCAGGGACTCGTTTACGAGGTCCTTTATGGTGGCGCCGGTGGCGTACGGGGTTATGGTCGCCAATTTGTCCATGTCGGCCGCCGTCAGCTCGTGGTCCACCTTGTCGAAATAACCATGGTAAGTGCGCACCCGGCCGGCTTTGGAGGGGTAGCCGACTTTGTAAATACGGTCGATACGGCCCGGGCGCAACAACGCGTCGTCCAGGGTGTTCGGCATGTTGGTGGCCATCATTATGAGGATCCGGTACTTGGGAGGCGGTTTGGGCTTGAAGCCCAGCGCCCGGCGCACGACCCGGTTCATGAACCCACGCGGCTTGGACAAGCCCGACATCTCGCTCAGCAGCGCCTGGAGGGTGCCCATGCCGCCACCACCTCCGCCCATGCCGCCCATGATCATCCCCCGGTCCCGGAGGCGCCGCCGGCCCTCGGGCGCGGACGACCCGTCCGCCGGGCGGTTGGCGCTCCAGTTGGTCAGAAGGGCGCCCAGGCTGCTGTCCGAGAGGTACGAGCCCCCGTGGCAGTCGCCGCTGGTCCACGGCCAGGGCTCCATCCCCTGGACGCCGCCGGGACCGAAGACACCGCCGCCCGTCAATGACCCGCGGCTGCCGAGCGAGTCAGCCTCGTCGAAAAAGACGATGACCCCGCCGTAACGCATGGCCAATTTGCGCAGCTTTCGGAACAGGGACTTGACCTTCAGCACGCCGACGCCCATGAACATCTGGATGAAAGCTCCGGGGTCGACGAAGACGAACGGCTTGCCCGTCTCGCCCGCCACGGCCTCGGCCATGAGCGTCTTGCCCGTCCCCGGCGGGCCCCACAGGAGGATGCCGCCGGGCACGTAACCGCCCCGGCGCTCGATCGAGCCGGGGTCCTCCAGGAAGACGATGCTCTCTTTCACCCGGGCCAGCACGGCGTCCTGGCCCCAAACATGGGTGAACCGGGTCTTGACGTCGTCGGGGAAGTAGACATCTACCCCGCCTTTGGACAGGAACCAGAAGATCGCCGCGAACTGCCCGACGGCTATCACGAGGATGAACACCACGTAGGCCAGGTAGCCGAGGACGCTCACGAGTTTCCCGGGGAGAGAGAACAGCGCCGTGACCGGGTTCTCGTCCAGGGCGGCGCCGGCGATCACGGCGACGGCGGCAATTAGCAGCACGACCGTGAGGATCCTTTTGGCCCGGTAACGAGCCCAGTCGCTGAAGCGGTGCGTGCGCCTCGTCAGGCCCCCGAAAACTTTGTCGGACCAGAAATGGTTCCACAGGCCCCAGTGCTCGCTTATCAGGTAATGGACCTGGCGGACCAGCTCCACCGCGAACAGGGCCGTCAACCACCACTTGCCGTTCCAGGTCTGGACGAGCCCGTCATGGACGCTCAGCAGCGGGTCCGCCGACAGGGCGTACCAGAACAGGACGCCCCAGAGCGCGGCCATGAGCACCAGCAGCCGGACGCGCATCCAGAACGGGCGCCGTTTCTTCGTCTCCCAGCGCGGCCCGACCACGAGAACGGGCTCCGCGGCGGGGCTATCCGGCACGCCCTGGCTCCCCTGAGCCGGCCCGGCCCCTCCGCCGGCACCACCATTGCCGGCAGCCCCGCCGGCATCACCGGCAGCCCCGCCGGTCCCGGCACCGGCATCAGCGCCCCAGGCGGGGCCGCCGTTGCCGGCCCCACCCCAGGCCCCGCCCCCACTGCCACCATTGCCGCCGTTGCCCGCGGCGCCACCGATGCCCTCAGCCCCCCAGGCCGTGCCCCCATTAGAGGCCCCGCCCCAGGCCGAGCCCCCATTACCGGCGGCGCCCCAGGCCGAGCCGCCGTTGC
>JBEKNX010000460.1:0-3706 GCA_049522375.1 Acidimicrobiales bacterium
CCACCCCGGCGTGGAGTCGATCTGGAGGATCCCACCTAAAAGCTGTGCCCGCTGGGCCATCCCCGATAGCCCGAGGCGCTCTTCCCTTCCCTCGAGCCCACATGCGTCGAAGCCTCGTCCGTCGTCTTGCACAAGGAGCGTAAAGGTCTCGTCGCCGTAGACGAGACCGACACGTACAGTCGATGCACCAGCATGGCGCACCACGTTGGCCAGCGCCTCCTGGGCGATGCGGAACAGCTGGTGGGCGGCATCGGGTGCGAGCTCAACCGGTCGTCCTGTTGTGACCAGCCTGACGTCCGTCAAGCCCGCACGGCTGGCGAAAGCAAGTTCCCGCTCGATCGCTTCACCCAAGGTGTGCCCCTCTAGAGGCGACGGGGCCAACGCCAAGAGGTCGCGGCGCGCTTGTTCGAGCGTTTCCATAGCCGCTTGCTGTGCCAGGGCCAGGCTCGTCTCGACGGCCCCACTGCGACCCTGGCCGGCGGCCCTCCCGGCCTCCTTAAGGTGAAGCAGGATGCCGGCGAAGCCCTGTGTCACCGTGGCGTGAAGTTCGCGTGCCAGGCGGTCTCGCTCACGCTCGACGGACTCCACGCGTGCGCGGCCCTCGGCTTCTGCGTGTAGACGGGCGTTAGTGATGGCTATCGCCGCATGCTTGGCGAAGAGGTCCAGCAACTCGACGTCCTCTCTGGTGAAGACGCGCACGGGATCGCGCGAAAACACCACGCACGACCCGATCACCTCGCCCCGCCACATGACCGGCACGCCCACGACGGCCCCCAGCGAACTGCGGTCAGCCGGGCTCAAGTGCCCCTCGCGCACCTGTGCATAGTCGGTGAGGACCAGCGGGGCACGGGCGGCAACGACCATGCCAGTCATCCCCTCGGACAGTGGGAATATTCGGCCAGACTGGCACGACACCCCGATGTCCGCCTCCTTGCGGTACACCTGGGCCGCCTCGTCGACGCTGCTGATCGACCCAGCATCGCAGTTCAGCAACTGGAGTGAACGTCGCAGGATACGCTCAAGCAACGGCTGAAGGGACAACTCCCCGGCCAGGTCCTCCACAAGGGCGGCGAGAACCTCGGCCCGGTCCGACTCGGCGTACTCGTCGCTGCCCTTGGAACGCATCAGGGCCATGGCACGGTCACTGACCGGAGCTTGCACGAACGCCCCCCCACGGTCGCACGGACGCGACCACCCTTCCCGGGTCGGTACGCGAACCGGACTTGGAGCCACTATACACCCGGTCAAAGCGAGCCTCAGTCCGGGGTGGTGATCGGGGCCCGCCGGTGAGCGAGCACCTCCGGGTTGACCACGTCGTGCATGTCACGGCCCGCCACCGCGTGGATGACGTTGTACATCGTTCGGCGTTTGAGCTCCTCGTAGGACTCCTCGCTATAGTAGGCGACGTGCGGCGTGAGAACGACGCGGTCAAGTGTGGTGAGAGGATGCCCGGCCGCCAAGCGCTCCGTCTCGAAGACGTCAACGCCGGCCCCGAAGATCCGGCCTTCCGAGACCGCGCTCACCAATGCGTCGGTGTCCACAATCCCGCCGCGGGATGTATTAATCAATATCGCGTCCGGCCGCATGCATTCAAATGCCGCTTCGTCAATCAAGTGATAAGTTGCAGGTACCAGGGGCACGTGCATGCTTACCACCTGAGCTTTTTCTAGCAGCTCCCTGAACCCCAGCACCGGGTACCCTTCGCCGGTTGCGGTGCCCGGCTGCAAGACAACGTCGTTGACCACAACTCGGTAACCGAGACCCGACGCTTTACGGGCAACGGTCTTGCCGATGGCGCCATAGCCCACGACGCCGAAAATCCGGTTAGCAACTTGGTACACGGGCTGTACCCGGCGCAACCACGACTGACCGGCACGAACTCCGCGGTCAAGGACCACGATCCCGCGGCCCACGGCCAAGGCCAGACCGATGGTGTGGTCCGACACAGCCTCCATGCTGTAGTCTTGAACATTGCAGACGACGACACCCCGCTCTGTCGCCGCTCCGACGTCAATGTTGTCTACGCCGATGCCAAACCTGGCGACCGCTTTGACCGTAGGCAGCGCGTCGAAAACATCCGCCGTGATTTGCGCATATTGGACAGCGAGCCCATCGGCACCCGCAGCATTGGTGATGACTTCCTCGGGCGACAACCCGTGAGCCGTGACGAGCTGAACGTGCTCTTGCTCCGCAACTTCCCGCTCAATGTCGAGTGACGGGAACTCGCTGTCTGTTATAACAATGAACATTCTGTAACGACCTTTGCTGCTCATAGGTACTTTTTCGCCAGTGCGACGGTCCCGAGGATCGAGCAGTTCTCTACTACCTCGAAGGTGAAGCCGGGTATTTCCCTCTCCTTTAGTGCAATGAAAGCCTTGCTCGACATCCCGCCAGCCAGTTTCACCACTGATTTCAGCGTCACAACTTCAGACGCCTCCTGAATGGTGGTGTTGAGTACCCGATTCATGCTCTTGAGCATGGCTGCCAGCATCTCCTCACGAGTGGCTGCCAGCGTTAGGCCATGCCAGGCTCCCGTCCTCTTTTCCATGCTCTGGCGGTCACCAGTCAAGTAAGGGTCGAATGTGACGTCTCCGTCCGACTCGAACTGGCTCAGTGCTCGCGGGATCAGCTCTTCATAGAACATCTCGTTGCTAAGATCACGCGCCACCTGCTCGTGGAACCAGTCAAGCGCGAACCCTCCGGCCGTTGTGGCGTAAATCTGCCACATGCCGGGCAGCGCAGCATTTCGAAGATAGTAATGCGGGTTGACGACCGGCCGGTCCGTGAGGATGCTGACCATGTCGCTCGACCCGGCCGTGTTCATGATGCAGCCGGGCTCAACATTGCCCGCCCCGACCTGGGCCGCGGCCATGTCGTTTGTTCCCACAGCTACAGGCACACCCGCTTTAACGCCGAGCCGCTCAGCCATGTGAGGCAAGAGCTTGCCCAAGACCGTTCCCGGGTTATAAATCTGGCTGAACCAACTTTCGTCCAGGTCGAAAGCCTCGAGCAGGGTGTGCGACCACCCTCCCTGGGTCAGCGTCTCGTACAAGCCCAACATGGAAGCGTTGACCAGGTCAACCATCCATTCTCCGGTGAACTGTTTGTGCACATATGTCGTCAGGTGCCCAACACGGAAGGTATCTTCCAGGAACTCGGGGCGGTTTTGCTTCATCCAGAGCAGCGTCATGATACCGGCGCCACCGGCGAACGGGTAAATCCCGGCGATATGCAAGTACCGATCACGGCCGAACTCTTCGCCGATATACTTGCATTGCTCGCGGCTCCGACGGTCCATATGGGTGATGATATTCGGGTACGCGAGATCTCCCGACTCACTGATGAAAACAGGAGAAGGCGAAAACGTGTCGTAGCACACGAGGTCAACCTTGGCGCGCAAGTCACCGTCGAGTTGCGAGGCCGCCTCAAAGAGACCAGTCATGAGAGCAGCAGGGTCGATCTCAACCTTTGACCCGGGGAGCAAGATGTACGGGTAATCCGCTTTTCCCGTCTGCAGCTCGTTTACTTCTTCGTCGACGACGGAAATCTTGACTGACGACGTACCAAAGTCAATCGATAGAAACAGCATTGCACGCCTCCTGGTGCGATGGGCTTTCTGGTGCAGGCGATCTCCCCGTCAATTGCTGATGACATGGTTGTCGAGCAAAATCTTCTTCATGTCCCTCTCCTCATCGGCCGATAATGG
>JBEKNX010000461.1:0-3704 GCA_049522375.1 Acidimicrobiales bacterium
CAGAGTCAACGGTGGTTTCGAGAAGAGTTAGGTACGGCCCGGCGGTGTTGGCAGCCGTGACGTACTGGACTGTTATATTGGGGTTTTGTTGTTCAAACTCGGCGTTGATCTTCTTGAAGGCCTCGTTAGCACCGGGGTTCACCCAATTGATGATCTTGAGCGTCTGGGGAGCCTGGCTGGCTGGTTGACGGGACGCGCTTGCTATGGGTGACCAAGCGATGATGAGAGGGGCTGCTGCGAGAATAGCCAGGCCAGCCTTGAGCGGCCTCGGGGCTCTGCGTAGGTTACGAGAGTGCATGGGGTATCGTTCTCCTTTCGTTCACGGGAACTCCATGGGGTGGTTCTGAGGAGAGGCTGTAATCGCCTCAGGCGCGGCAACTAGGACGAACGGGCCGCGGAACAGCCCGTTTGCAATAAGAGGACTAGTGCCTGCGTTCGCTGATGGAGGTATGCGCCGACGTCACAGCACTGAAGCCAAGCGCAAAAGCCTTGGTACGAACCTCAATCGAGCGGAGTGAGGAGCGTTCGCGAGGTCCAGAAACTGGGGCACGCCGGGCGTGAGTCTGGTAAAGGCCGCTGGTCCTCAAGATACGCGATATTTATGTACCGCATCCGCCCTGCCTCCCGACAGCGAGACCCTCGTGGGACGTGGTTAGTGTAGCGCGGGGAAGGGTACGACGCAAGGGGGGGTTTCCTCACCATGTGAGTCCCGGGATGGTGTCATCTCGTCTGGCAGGGACCGTGACGGGTGATAGGAATGCCCGTCAAGGATCCCGGCTTTCCAGTGGGTTCCGACCTCCATGCGCTCCGCGACCGCCTGCACGGCCCGGACCCGGTCCTCAACGTCAAGGGTCCTCCCAATGCGCCTTGATGCCCTAGTCGGCGCCAAGGAGGCCAAGCTTGAACCCGCCGCGGAGTAGCGGACCTCGGGTGCCCGACAGCACCATCCTCTGATGCGCCGGGCGGAGAACGGTGGGCGTCGCTCCTCCGGCGCAAACCCGACCCTCGACTTCGCCAAAGGGAGGCACCATGACAGATCGCTCCGTATGGCGCCGACTCGAAGAGTCTCGTGACGATGGACTCACGCGCCATAGCGAGACGGTTCTATTGTGCGCGTTTCCAGTCAGCTCGGACGAGCAGGCGGCCGTCGCTCGAACAGAACGTACGGACATAATCACGAGTACGAAACCGTAGGTGCCTGCCGCCCATAATAACGTCGGAGCAGCACACCACAGCCGGCCTGGTACGAGACAGAACCGGCAGGGAGCATCGTTTAGGGCGCGTGCACCGGGCAGTCGACCGGAAGTTCGGGATCATCCTCCAGGCCCAGGGGACCGTACGCGTTTTGCTGCGCCATCTCCCACAGCGCCTCGTCCATCAACCGAGGTTGATAGCACAAGTCCTCCGCGGGGAAGTCACCCTGGCCCAGTTTGTGCCTCTGGCCAGCGATGGTCCTGCCGGGGCCGGTTGGTGTGTGTGTACTCGGTCGTCCTCGATGAGGACTCTGACGGCGAGCGGCTCATCGCCAAAGGAAGGCTCTTCGAGGCTCACCGGCGGCTCGCCGAGCACACAACGAGGAACTGGAGCGCCGTCGCGTGTGGCAGGGCGACCTGACCGCCTCGCCCGCCTCGGCTCAGCCAAGAGCAGGCCACGGTTTCAGATGAGCCAGCCGATCCCCAGCGAAAGCAGGCCGAGCACGAAGTAGATGCCGAGCCCGGCCAGCCCGAGGACGAGCCCAGCGACCGCGGGGCCCTTGTGCGGCGCTCCCAGCCTGTTCGCCTTGCTGATGCCGGTCCCGCCGAAGACGATCGCCAGGACCACCTGGGCAAGGGTGAACAGTCCCCACCAGCAGAACACGATGCAAGTGATCCCAAGCACCAACGACGCGACTGCAAGGCCGTTCCCATCCTGCGCCTGGGCGACCGTCACGTGCGGCCCCGGGGTTGGGCCCCATCCCGGGTACGGACCTTGCCACGTCCCAGCCGCCTGGCCCACCGTTGCTCCTGCGGCCCCCACGGTGATCCACCAAAGTTGGCCATAGCCCCGGCACCTCCCGCCACTCGAGCTCCCTGCACCCAACCGCTGCGCTGTCCGAGCTATCCCCACGCCGCTCGCCGCGCGCCCCCCGACCGTCAGCGCCCGAAGAGCGCAGGTGGCCTTCAGCCAGCGTGCAGCGGCGCGAGACCACGTCGTGGAGGGCCGTCTCTGCCGTGCTCTTGCGCTCACTCGGGACCTACGTTGTGGGCGCGTCGTTCTCGGTCGGGCACACCTGGGCGAAACCCCAGGCCCGGCGGTGAGGCCACGGGACCGGTGCCAGACGCCTGGCCCGTCGACCTCCATCGGCAGAGGAGGGGGTCAAACAAGGTCGCCATCGAGATCCTAACGGGGCCCAAGGGGTGCGACGAAGGCGTGGAGCGCTCGTCCGGTCTGGGTTCCTCATTGCCCTCGTACTTCGGGGCGAAGGCCACGCCACGGCAGGCAAGGCCGTCTGCCGCTCCTGCTGGTGGCGTGTGCAGGACCGGGCGACGAAAGTCCTCACTGTCCCTAAAAGACCTGGCCAGCGGGGGGTAAGGCCGCCCGTGGAGGTCCGAAAAGTCTGCTTGGAGGATCTGGCCATCGCGGCCAGGCACCCACACCAGCGGGCTACCGAAAGATCATGGCTGGTCAACGGCATAAAATGCCCCCCAGGGCCCGCTCGCCGATCTATCAACCTCGGTTGATGGACGAGGAACTTTTGGAGATGGCCCGGCACCACGCCTAGGTTCCCTGGGCCTGGGCCCTGATCCCGAACTGGCCTTCGTAGGCGTGCGGGCACTGCGGGCACTGGCCGACTTCTGCGAGGGCTACCAGGTGCGCCGGCTACGCGAGGCTGGTCACAGTTGGGCGCGCATCGCCGCCTGGGCTGGCGTTAGCCCGCAGGCGGTCCACAAGAAATATGCCCAGGCCATCAAGGTGACCAAGGGCCCATCGACGTAGCTGTCGTCCGCGCAGAGGCGCAAGCCGGCGCAGCTTGCGTTGGCACCATTGTGCGGGGCACCGTGCCAAGCCGTGGCCTTCGACGAGTAGCCGGGCGACGCCTGAGGGCACCTCCGGGGGGGGCGGCTGACAGACGCTCGGAGCGGCGCTCGCAGCGACACGCGCTGGGTCCACGGGGGCACTTATCGGGCGCCCGGCTCAGTAGCCTGTGTGGGCGTGTCGGTGCTGGCATCGCCAGATCGAGCACTCTTCTGACCCAACCTGTCAACCATTTCGGCTCAATTGGTGGGCGAACGTCATTTCCGAGGTCGCGGGATTTCAGCCAGCCTTGCGTCTCATACGGTTATGACGACCTTGCCCCGGGCGTGACCTTCCTGGAAATAGCGGATGGCGGCCGGGAGGTCGCTGAGCGGGTACGTCCGGTCGATAGCCGGCGCGATCGTCCCTGTTTCGAGGAGCTCACCTGCGCAGCAAGCTCGATGAGGGTGATGCCGTGGGCGGAAGCGGCTCCGCCGACGGCGGCGGCGTCGAGCCCGGTCACGACCAGGCCGCCGTCAGGGGCGCTCTCGACGAGAGCGCCGCGCTGGACCAGGATCTCGGCCAGCGCGGCCTGCTCCAGGGCCCGGGCCCGGACGCTCGGGGCGGCGTGGCCATTGACGAACTCGTCGGTGCTGGCGTCGGCGATGATGCGGCCCCGGGCGATGACGAGCAGGTGGTCGGCGGTCAGG
>JBEKNX010000462.1:0-3700 GCA_049522375.1 Acidimicrobiales bacterium
AAGGACGCGGGCAACAACCGTATCGCTCCCGGTCTGTCCGTTCTGGGCAATGACGCTGACGGTGAACTTGTGGAGGCCCGGTGTCAGCCACGACGTGACCAGGTACCCACCGGTATCGCTGTGGTGTGCTTATCGCAGTGCCGGTCGGGAAGTGCACTGGGCGAGCTCCCCGAACGAGCAGCAGCCGGTGGCGCGTTGGAGCTGCCCACCCGTAAGCGGTAGGTGTGGCGAGACATGTGCCAACACCGCTTGACGCCGCCGCCTGGCGCGGCGCGGACCTCCCGCCCAGCGCACAACGGCGGTACTTTGAGCACCAGGCCAGGTGGTACTTGGCCGAGCAGACGGTCTTGTGGGACGAGCGGTACAGCACCGCCACGATCATCTCAGGAGGCAGTGACCGCTATGGTGCTCCCACGGGTGCCTCGGGGCTCCGCCCCGTGCGGGGCTCTGCCTCCCGCGACTGAAGTCGTGGGCTTCCCGCCCCACCCCCCATTTCGGTGAAGATCCCCTCGCCGAACTGGAACCCAGGGGGCCTGTTGTGCCCGGTGATGGTGGGCCGCGAGTGTGAGCTCGGGCTGCTACAGCAGGCTTGGCGCGCGGCCGGTCAGACGCTCGTAGTCCGTGGCCCAGCCGGGATCGGGAAGAGCCGCCTGGTGCGGGAGTTCGCCGCCGGGGTTAGGGAGGCGGGCGGCATGGTCCTCGCCGGCCGGTGCAGCCCGACCGCTGCCGACGTGCCGTTGCGCCCGTTGCGGGAAGCGCTGCTCACCGCGGCTAGGAGCGGGCTGCGCCCGTCTGGGGATCTGACGCCGTTCCTGCCGGTTCTGGGCGCGCTGGTTCCCGGTTGGGCGGGGACGGCTGGGGTCGCCGCCGAGCAGGCCATGATCGTTCTGGCCGAAGGGGTGCTGCGCCTAATGGCGGAATGGTCCACGACGCCCCGGGCCCCGACGGTTCTGGTTGTTGAGGACGTGCACTGGTCGGACCCCGAGACGCTGAAGGTAATCGAGTACCTGGCTGACAATGTGGTCGGGCAGCCGATCATGGTGGTGGTTACGGTCCGGGAAGGCGAACAGGGCGCCGGTGTCGACCTGCTCGGCGTGCTTGAGGCTCGTCGAGCCGTGACCGCCATCGACGTGCGTGCTCTCGACGCTTCTCAGTCCGGGGCCGTGCTTCGCGAATGCCTCGGGGTGGCGGCGGCCCCGGCCGATCTGGTGGAAGCGGTCGTGGCCCGAAGCGACGGCATCCCGTTTTTCATCGAGGAGCTCCTGGCCACGGCCCTGGCGGACCGGACTGGACGGGCCGTCCCTGCTTCTATAAGCGCCGCGTTGGAGGTCCGTTTCGGTTCGCTACCTGACGACGCGGGCGAGTTCCTTCGGTACGCGGCGATGCTGGGTCGCCAGTTCGACTGGCATCTCGTTGCAGCCGCCCTGCGATGCCCGCCCGAGGACGCCATCAGCCGGCTCCGCCAGGCGACCAGAGTGCAGCTGATCGACACGGAAGGCGGGGGATTCCGGTTCCGGCACGCCCTGACCGTGGACGCCGTTCAAGACCTGCTGCTCCCTGAGGAGCGCCACGCGATCTGCGCCACTCTGTCGGAAACATTGGAAGCTCTCCATCCCGGTTTGGAGGGAGAGCTCTGCCAGCTGGCAGCCAACCTGGCGGAAGGGGCCGGCGAGCACCGGCATGCTGCCGAGTTGTGGGTGGAGGCTGCCGGGCGGGCCCTTGGGGAGGGGTCGCTCGGTTCGGCCGAGGCGTTGGCGGTTCGGGCCCGGGCCGCTTGTCCGTTGGAAGCGGACCGGGTGCTGCTGTCGACCTGGGCGCTGGCTGGTCAACCCCGCAGGGCTTTGGAGGCGGGGCACCGGGTCCTTACTTCGGGGGTCGATCCCCGACTGGCGGCGGACGTGCGCTTCGAGCTGGTGGACGCCATGATCGACGCTGGCCGCTGGGACGACGCCGAGGACTATCTGGAAAGCTTGCGGGGAACCCCTGACTTGACTCGTGCTGACGCGGCCCGACTGGCGACCGGTGACGCGGAGGTGGCACTGGCCCGTAACGACCGGTCCGCGGCTTTGGCTTTCGCTCGTACCGCCTTGGTCGAGGCGCAGACGGGGGGGCTGGCTGAGGTGACGTGTCGGGCGCTGTGGTTGATCGGTCGGGTGGAGCGGGGACGGGACACGGCCCCCGCGTCAGCGGCCTTTGAGGAGGCGTTCGAGTACGCGACACGGCACGGCTTGGCGGTCTATCGGACCCGGGCGTTGCTGGAGTTGGGCACGATCGACATGTTCGAGACCTTGGCGACCGACCGGCTAGAGGAGGCCCGCCAGGCCGCGCTGGCGGTGGGGGCGTTGTCGACGGCGGCGATGGTCGATCTGCAGTTGGCCGCGACGTTCAGTTGCCGGGGTCAGGCGGCGCTCACGATGTCGGCTGCGGCCCGCTGCGAGGAGGTGTCTCGCCGGTTCGGGTTGGCCTCTCTTCCCATGAGCCTCGCCCTCCAAGGCGTGGCCCACGGCTTGACCGGTGACCGGACGGCGATGAAGGCGGCCGCCGCCGCGGCGCGAGCCACGGGAGGAGACAGCGATACAGTCGAGATGATTACGTTGGGCAACGGGACGGCCCTCTATCATCTCGGACAAGGCCAGATCCCAGAAGCCATCACCGCCCTGGATGGGGCCATGGAGCTGTTACGGGCAGCGGGCGGCGGGGCCCACCCGTTCCCTGGCCGGTGGGCTCTCCTGCGCACCGTCGCTGATGACGGCGGGGCGGAGGCCCGAGCCGAGTGCCGGGCGCTTGATTTCGACACCGCCATGAGCCGGGCCACCCTGTCAGCAGCCGATGCGGTGGCAGCCGGCCGGGAGGGCGGCGACGCCAAGTCGATCTTTGCCGCCGCCGATGGGGCGCTGAGCCACTTCAACAGCGATTTTCTCCGCAGCCTGGCCCGGCTCCTAGTGGCACCGTGTGCCTACCGAGACGGGTGGGGAGAACCGGCGACGTGGTTGCGGGCGTCGCTGGCCAACTTCGAGGAACTGGATCTTTCGAACTTCGCCAACCAGTGCCGGCTGGCCTTGCGGGCCATGGACGAGCCCGTCCCCCGCCGGGCCCGCCTCGAAGCGGCGCGCGTCCCCGGATCCTTAGCAGCACAGGGGGTCACGCCCCGGGAAATCGAGGTCATGGCTCAGGTCATTGCGGGTCGCTCGAACCGGGAGATCGCCGAGAGCCTGTACCTGTCGGTCCGCACGGTCGAGAAGCATGTCGAACGGCTGCTCATGAAGACCGGCCACACCCGCTCTGAGCTGGGACGACTGGCCGAGAGCGTCGGGATCGAGCCGGCCGGCTAACACCGGGTACGTAGCGGTCTCGGCTGCACCCATCCAGGTACGTAGTCGGGCACGCGAAGTGCCGTAGCGCGCTACCGATTCCGGCAGCCCCCCGAGGGCGGACGATGGGCTTGTCCTCATCGATCCGATCCCGAAGGGAGCTACGACATGACGCCCACCCCAGCCCAAACCGACAGCTTCACCACCACGTTGTCGGTCGACCAGAGCCCGGAGGAAGTCTTCGCGGCCATCGCGAACGTTCGCGGCTGGTGGTCAGAGAACATCGACGGCCCCACCGACATCCTCGGCGAAACGTTCACCTACCACCACCAAGATCTGCACCGCTGCACCATCCGGGTGACCGAGATGACCAGCCCGACCCGGGTGGT
>JBEKNX010000463.1:0-3699 GCA_049522375.1 Acidimicrobiales bacterium
GGACCAGCTCCTCCCCGCACGCGCCAATTTCAAAGAAGGCCAGCCCGGGGCCGGCGAGACGGTCCCCCCTTCCCAGGAGGGAACGTATGTTCGATCGTACTACGGGGGAGTGACGGGAAAGGCGCTGAGCGAGCCCGGCCGTCACATTGGTGGTGATTCTTCGGTCTGCGGCGGCCGGGCAAACCGTCACCGTGACCGCCTAAGTAGCCGGAGGTTGAGCCGAGAGGGACTGACGGAGGGTTCGAGAGCTACGGCCGCATGTGGGCCGTAGTGGCTTGCTCGTTACGGCCTTTCGCTATCGCCGGGACCGAGGGGCAGACCGGGGCGGCCGGGCGCAGGCGGAGGCTCGTCGCGCACCGGTCGGGAGCCGACGCTGACCACCCGCCAGCGCCCGGTACGGACGGTCTGTACCCGCCGGGCGAGCCGGTGCCCAGCCGCCCGGATGACTAGGTGGCGCACCGGGCCGATCATGAGCAGCAGACCCAAAGCATCGCTGATGAACCCCGGCACGCAGATCATCGCTCCGCCAATGAGGATGACCAGCCCGTCGAGCAGGTCGCGCGTGGGCCTCTCTCCGCGCAACAGCCTCTCTTGGGTACGGGCCAGCATCCCCAGGCCGACATGGCGGACGATAAAGGGCCCGAGGGCGCTGACAAGGGCCAGGACCGCCAATGCCCAAAGGAAGCCGATGTGCTGGGCCACGACCACGAACGCGATGATCTCGGCGGCAAAGAACAGCAGCACGCCGAGGAAGAGCACACCGCAGGGTAACCGTTCGTGCGGTCAATCTGTGAGCGACGCCCCAAGCGTCAGCAGTACCGCCGGCCGCCATTCGGCCGCATTGCCAGGCGGGCTCAGGCCGAGGCGTTGCCCGTGAAGTTCCAGGCGGCCAGGTGCAGGCTCGGCGCGTAATGGAGACTGAGGTGGAGCCCGCCGGGCGCCAGGCGGCCGTCGTCGCCGACACCGAGCACCTGTCCCGGCGCCAGGGCGGCCACATATGACTGAGTGAACCGCAGGTTGCTCACGGCCCGGCCGACCTCGCCGTTCTCGATCAAAAAGACGCCGTTGCGGGTGAGGCCGGTGGCGACGAGGGTCTTGGGGTCGAGGACCCGGGTGTACCAGAAGTCGGACACGAGTAGGCCGCGCTCCACCCCCGAGACCAGCGACGCCGCTGGGCGGGCACCGCCCACCGCGTCCGGCTCGAGGAAGGTGGCTGTGGCGATGGCGCCGAACGCTTCCCCGCCGGCGACGGCGTGCCCGGTCGTAGCCGTCCCGCCGCCCGCCCTGGCCGCGCTGCGCCGGTCGTGGGTGACGCCGGTCACGACCCCAGCCTCTACCAGTGGGGCCCGGCGCTTCGGCGTGCCCTCGGCGTCGAAAACCGGTCCCTGCTGCCGTGGGTCGGTGGCGTCGTCGCTCATGCTCAGCGCCGGGTCGAGTTGGCGCTCGCCCAGGGCGACGAAGGATCGTCCCTCGCTCACCGCCCGCCCGTTGAAGCCGTAAAAGGTGAAGAAATCCATCAGGTACGCCACACAGCGGGCCTCGAGCACGACCTCGTAGTGGCCGGCCGGCAGTTCCACCGGGCCGGCGCCTCCCCGGGCCCGAAGGGCGGCGTGGCGACCGAGGGACTCGCCGTCCAGGTCGGCGAAGCGGGTGGAGTAACTGGAGGCGACGCCGTCGGAACCCCGTAAGCCGTCCGAGCCCGGGAAGCGGAGGATGGCGTCGAGAGCCGCGCTCGTGTCATGGCCGTCGAGACGTTGGCCGGCAGAGTTGGCGAAGTACCGGTCGTTGACGCTCGTCTCGCAGAACCCTGCCCCCTCCAGGCCACCTCCCGCCTCCACAAAGGCGGCGACCACCTCGGCCCGCTCGGCCGGGGCGACGCCCGCCGTGCCCGCGTCGTAGTGGACGTCCTTCGCTCCCACTAGCTTCTCCGGCGGGGCCAGGCCAGCGGAGAGGGGGTCGACCGCCCGCAGCGCCGCGGCCGCCAGGGCCCTGTCCGCCAGGCCGGCCAAAGCCTCGTCGTCGCACCGGTAGGTGGTGGCCGACGCCGAGCGACCGTGGCGCGAGATCTGCAGTTCGACCTCGGTGTGCTCGTCGACGACGTTCTGATGGATGAAGGAATTGGCGAAGCGGGTGAGGCCCTGACGGTGATGGGTCACCGTCACCGCCGCATCGGCGCGACGGCCGACCATTTCGACCAGTCGCTCCGCCAGCGCCGCGGTGTCGGCGGCGTTCACCCCCGTACCCCGACGCGAACATCCCGGAAGCGGCATGGTACCGAGGGGTGGCCGGTGTGGCCGATCTGCAGCGGCTGGCCCTTGCCGCAATTGGGCGTGCCCCAGAACTGCCACTCCGCCTCGCCCCCGACCCGGTCCAGGGACCCCCAGAACTGAGGGCTAATGCCCGTGTAGGTCGGGTTCCGCAGCATCCGCCCGAGCCGGCCGCCCTTCACCTCGTAAGCGACTTCGCAGCCAAACTGGAAGTTCAAGCGGCGGTCGTCGATCGACCAGGAGCGGTTCGTGTCCATGTAAATGCCGTCGTCCGTCTCGGCGATCATCTGCTCGAGCGAACTGGCACCGGGCAGGATGCCGATGTTGGTCATGCGCACCATCGGGATCCGGTTGTGCCCGTCGGCGCGGACCATGCCGCCGGCGGGCAAGCCCGCCCGCGCCGCCGAGTCCCGGCCCGACAGGGCCCCGACCCAGGTGCCTTCACGCACGATGTCGACGCGATGCGCCGGGGTGCCCTCGTCGTCGTAGCCGAAGGACCCGAGGGCGCCGGGCAAGGTGGCGTCGGCGGTGATGTTCATCAGCGGGGAGCCGAAGCGCAGGGAGCCGAGCTTGGCCAGCTCGAGCCACGAAGTACCGGCGAAGGCCGCCTCCCAGCCCAGGATACGGTCGAGCTCGGTGGCATGGCCCACCGACTCGTGGATCTGCAGCGCCATCTGCTCGGTGCCCAGGATCAGGTCGCAGCGCCGCTCGGGGCAGGCCGGCGCCGACAGCAGGGCCACCGCTTCCTCGCCCACCCGCTCGGCGTTCCCGGCCAGGTCGAGCTGGCGGACGAGCTCCCATCCCCTGGTCCCGTACTGGCCCCGGATGCCCGGGTAACTGCGACGCTGGGTCTCGCCGTCGCCGATGGCGGTAGCCGACAGGGCGGCACCGCACTCGCGGATGCGCTGGGACACCCGGCTCCCCTCGCTGGTGGCCAGCCACTTGGTCGTGTCCCAGATCTCATAGCTGGCCTGGGCTATCTGGGCTCCCGCGGCCCGGGCGGCCGACGTGACCGAGGCCAGCAGCCCGGCTTTCTCGGACAGCGGCACCGACAGAGGGTCCTCGGCGCAGGCGCTTTCCCAGTGGTCGTGGACGGCCGGGACGGGGGCCATCTCGAGCGGCGCCCCCGCCAGGCGGGCCGAGGCGCGAGCCGTCTGTGCCGCCTGTTCGCCCGCCCGGCGTGCCCCCCGGCGCGACAGCTCGGCGGTGGCCGCAAAACCCCAGGACGAGCCGATCAGCGCCCGGACGCCGACACCGGCGCGTTCGCCCTGGCGCAGCCCCTCGATCTCACCGTTCTGGGCTGACATCGACTCGGTCGCCATCACCATGGCGCGGGCGTCGGCATAGCGGGCACCAGCGTCGAGGGCGCCGGCCAGAGCGGCTTCGGCGAGATCCATCACGGCGCGGAGAGGTTAGCCAAGATGCACCGGCA
>JBEKNX010000464.1:0-3698 GCA_049522375.1 Acidimicrobiales bacterium
AATTGGGCGATCTGGGCGGCGAGGCCCCGCCTACTCCCGTTACGGAGCCAATGGCAGCAACAACGGTGAAGCGCGCCATCGACCGCCGCCGTCCAACGTATGCCAGAGAGCTCCCGGAGGTCCTGTAGCCCACAGAGTGGACGCCGCGGTGGCTGCCACTGAGCTGACTGAGGAGTAGCCGGCGCTGGGAGGACTGTAGCCGGTGGTGGCCCAGTGCCCGCCCCCGTCTCTGCTGAGCAATAAGTACTGGCCGCCTGGCATCAGGTTGGCGCAGGACATCACAACCGTCCGGGCATAAGCCGAAACAGTTCCGCAAGGGTTGCCTGTAGTGACCACCGACCACGCCTTCCCCGAGCTCGTGGAGATGGCGACGGCGTTGCTGTCACAGCCCCAACCGGTGACCACCGCCAGCACAGAATCGTAAGCCAAGTTACCTACACCAATGGCGAGGCTCCCCACGCGGTACCAGCGGGCCCCGCCGTCGGACGTCGCCAGCACAGGGGCCGGCTGGCTGCAACTCCCGCCGCCCCCGATCGCCAGGCCCTGCCTCGGGCCACGGAAGGCAATGGCGGCGATGCCGGTCACATCGAGCGCCCCCAGCCGCCGCAGCGTACCGCTGCGGCCACCGTCGCCGCTCAGCCAGTAGCCGTCGCCACCCGTCCACCCGGGCCCGATGACGACCGTGCCGCCCGCCGCCATCTCCACCGGCACGTCCGGCCCGGCGCCTCCCAGAGCTGCCTGCATCGCAGCCGGGGGCAGGTGCCAGCTTCGGCCCCCGTCGTCGCTCAGGAACCCGCCCGCCTCGGTCGACACCCACATCTGATCGCCGTAGCCGGCGACTGCGTTGACCGTGACGCGCCCTGGGTTCCCGAGCGGCGCCCAGGTGCGGCCGCGGTCGACCGAACGCCACAGCACGTCACCGCCATCCCCGAACTGGCCTCCCACGACCCAGGCACCACCGCGCCCGTCCAGGACGAGCCGCAGCCCTTTCACGCCGAGCTCGGACCAGCTCCGCCCACCGTCGGTGGTCCGCCACAGGTGGCCGCCGACAGGCGCGTTCCCGCCCATGGTCTGGCCGCCGTCCAGGGCCAGGCCGTCCGAAGGGTTGAAGAAGGCAACCTCGCCAAAGGGGTTTATGTCCAACGCCGCCGGGCCAGGGACAGAGGCGTAGTAGGCCCTGCCCCAGCGCCGGCCGCCGTCGGTCGTCTTCAGCATGACCAGTTCCTCGCCGTAGCCCGAGTACTTGAGGTACTGACCGCCGGCGGCAAAACCGGTGCTGGCGCTCGGGAACGCCAGGCTCGTCAGCTGGTAGGCGCTACAGGTGCCAGCAACTGACTGCCACCGCGACCCCCCGTCGGAGGTTGTCCAGATCTGGTCCAGCGGGCAGTGGACGGACCTCCTGTTCGCGCTGACCATGCCGGTGGCGAAGCCTTGCTGGTCGCTAACAAAGGCCAGCCCGCCCGTCGGCGTGCCACCGGGTAGCTCGACCTTCGTCCAGTGCCTACCACCGTCGGTCGTCCTCAGCAGCTCGCCTGGGAAGACCGTCCCGTCGCCGACCATCGGGTCGGGGGCGCCAAAGCCCAAGGACTGGTCCACGAAATGGAACTGGTAACTGCCCCAGATCTGGGCGACCGCCGAGGCCGCCATGCCCGCCTGGACACCCGTCGGCACCGCGGCCGCACTGATCGACATGTGCACCAGGTGCCACGAGGTCCCCGCTCCGTTGCCCACGAGCAGGAACGGCCGCAGGCCATCGGCCGATAGGCCCGCTGCCACTACTGTCCCCCCCGCCGTGCCGATCCAAGTCAGCCGGTACCCGGTCCTGCGCCATACCGTGGCCCAGCTCCGGCCCCGGTCCCGCGTCCGTTGGATCTCCGCCGGGAATGGTGGTTTGCCGGTGTACCCGGGCGGGCCAGAGGCCAGGAAGCCAAGGCCACCCGCGGTGAACACCAAACTCTGCTGGCCGCCAGCTGGCCCCCAATCAGGAGGAGGTGCAGGTGTAGGCAGGCGAGCCCCACCTCCGCCGCTCAGGGGCAACGACGGAGGTGACGTTTTGGAGGTGACGGGAGAAGCGGGGGAGCCGTTGGCGGCGCGAGACGCTGGAGTGGAGACCAGGGAGGCGACCATCAACAACAGTGCCGGGACAGTGGTCGCAACAAAACAACCACGACGGGCGCCAAGAGGCCGGACCACGCTATGGAAACCTCAGGCAGGGCCCGGCGGTTGCAGCGTCACCGAACTCGGCTGCCTTCGTTGGAGGACGACCGAGGGCTGGGTCCCGGGGGAAGGCTCTATCCTGCGGCGAGTGAACAGATCTGGGATCCTGGTTGCCATGGGAACGGCATCACTGCACCGTGACGTCCAGGGCGTCTTGGCCGAGGAGTCTCGGCACCAACCCAGCAGTCACACAAGCACCGGGGCGTGGGAGAAGGGTTCGGCGTGAACCACTACAACTTCGCCAGAGCGTGGTTAGCTGGCCTTGTCCTACTTGCCTCGTCGTTCGTGGCCAGCAGCGCGAGGGTGGAGGGACCTTGGTCGAAGAGGGCGGGCCCGCACCTGGGGTGCACAGACCTGTCGCCGGCCGGGTCGAGCTCGTTGGTGCCCACCAGACCTATTTCGCAACGGCCGGCGGGAACGGCTACTTCTCACTGCATGTGCGAGGGGGCGTCTGCCCGTTGTTCGCGCCCGTTTGGCTACGGCGAGCGGGGTAACGATGACGCCCAGGATTGGCCGCTCCAGCCGTCGTTCTGGACAAGGTACGCGGCACCCTGGCGGAAGAGGCCCTCCAAGTAGGGCACTTCCTGGCCGAGCGTTTTCGAGCCGAGTAGGTAGCCGTCGTAGGCCTCGCTGAACAGCACTCCCGGGGCGATGTCGTAACCGCAGCAGGCGAACGGGCCGATGATCTCCGGTTTGGCCCAGGCGCCATCGAAGTAGGCGGCCGTGGACGCTGGCGGGGTGATGCCCTGGACCGCGGCGATACCGCCCGTCTCGGCCAGCCACTTCGTGATGTACTGCGGGGCGCTCATGAACTGCAGGAAGAGAAGTGACGCCTTGAGCGCCTTCCCGCTCGTATGCGCCGGGATCATGTAGCTCGTCCCGCCTACGGTGTTGCCCGAGCGTGCGGGCACGTTGGCCGACAGCTTCGTGGTCGCCGTGGTTATCTCGGGGAACGGCATGCTCCCGATCGGGAAGCGCGCGCTCGCCGCGATCGTCCCATAACCGAAGTCAACGGCGAAGGCCATCGCCGCCTGGCCCGACTCGAACTGGGGGAGCCCGACCCCGTCCCCCGACAGGCCGGTGATGCCCGACCAGTCCTTGGTGGCGCAGCTGTCGAACAGTTGTTTCAAGAGCACCACGCTCTCCTTGACGTAGGGGTCACCGGCCGAGAACTTCCCCGTGGCGATCCCCCAGACCACGTCCTTGGTGGTGAGCTCCTCGGCCTTGCCTGGTGCACCGGTGACGGTGAAGTGGTCCAACTCGTCGAACTGCTTGTCGACCATCTGGTCGAGGATCGGCCGGTAGGGGAAGTTGATCCCGATGGCGGAGCTGTCCATCGCCATCGGCGTGTACCCAGCCTTCGTCAGTGCCCCGCAGTCGTTTATCAGTTGTGCGAAGGTGCTGACCGGCGCGGCGACCCCGGCCCGCTTGAAGGCGTCCTTGTTGTAGTACATGGCCACGCCGACGAGGTTGAACGGGGC
>JBEKNX010000465.1:0-4883 GCA_049522375.1 Acidimicrobiales bacterium
GCAGCCTTCCTCGACCAGGGTCTGAGCAACTGTCCCCTCGGTGTAATCACCAACGGCTACGCAAACCGACCCGGGGACACAGGAGATGGCGTTGAGCCGGTGCGTGGGCCCGGGGGCGGCCGGTGTCGGGACGAGCGTCCACGTCTTGCCGTCCCAGCTATTGACCAAACCGCTGGCCCCGATCTCGGTGCAGTCCGTCGCCGAGCTGCAGGACACCCCCGTCCCGTCGGCGTGGAGGCCCGGGTTGGGCAGCAAGGACCAGGAGGTCCCGTCCCAGGACATGGACAGGAGCTGGAACTCGCTGCCGTTGAAGAAGGTCCCGACGGCCACGCATTGCGCGGCCGACGGGCACGAGACGTCGTCGAGCACGTTGGTGCTGGTGCTGGCGTCGGGGCTGGCGACGACCGACCAGGCTTTACCGTCCCAGGTCTCGACGAGAGTGCGGTCAAAGCCGAAGCGCGGCCGGGAGTCACCGACGGCGGTACAGGCCGAGGGTGAGGTGCAGGACACCTGGAGCAGCCCGTCGATGTACCCGGTGTCCGGGCTGGGCACGATGGACCAGGTCGAGCCGTCCCAGGTCTCGACCAGGGTGTCGTCCCCGTGCCCGGAGATGAAGCTCCCGACGGCGGTACAGAACGTGGCGAGATGGGCCGGCCCGCCGGGGTTTCGGCAAACTCCCCGACAGTTCTCGCCGCCCTACGCGCTTGCAGCCCACTAGCCCGGGCGGCTGGTCTCGGGCCTCCGAGCACGGGCCAGTGAAGGGCGAGGCCTCCCGGACCCTATGGGCCGACGGCGCCGCGGACGCCGCGAGCGGCCAGCTTCACATGAAGGCCGACCCCGTGGTTGGAGCGGCCGAGGCTGAACTTGTGCCCCAGCGTCCGACCATTGTCGATGGCTGAACCGCCGGTCTTTCTTGGTCCCAGATCCCCGTTATTGTGCAGGGCTTTTTCAACTTTGAGTCGAGCCGCGAGCAGTACAGAGCGACGGTGCGGCGCTCCCGGCAGCTGAGGAGCCTGAGCACAGATTTGTCGGAAGTCAGCAATGGCTCAACGCCCAGTGGCGGCGATGAGCTGGGGGCCATGCACACCCTCGAACACGCCGTTGTGAAGGACGAGCTCACGCTTGGGGGCTAGGCCGTAATATCACGGCGGACAAGGACAGCTGCTCCGATGACGAGGGCTATGAGCGCGTACGCCCCCAGCACCAACAGGGCCGGTGCTTGGGAGAGGACGTGGGCGTCCGAGGGGAAGCCGGTCGTGCCCGACGCCCCGCTCGAGAGGCCACCGATGCCATAGCGCTGGACGGCGGTGCTGACCCCAGGGAGCAGGCTGAGCAGCGGCTCCAGTAGGCTCCGCACCGCGGACCCGATGCCGGCACCGAGCGCGGCGGCTAGCGCGGTGGTGACGGCACCACCGATGATGACCTGGGATAGTTGGCCTGCGCTCAGCTGGGACGCCACGTGGCGGCCGGCCAGGAGGGGCATGGCCATGGCAGCGGCCGCGCCGAAGGCCACAAGGCCGAGGACGAGGCCCCAGGCGCTCACGACCAGCGCCTTGGCCACCAGCAGCCTCGCCCGCCTCGGCGACACCAGCAATACCGAAGTGACGGTCCCGTGGCGGAACTCGTTGGTTACCGCCAGGACACCGAGCAGCAGGGCGAACGTCTGGGCCGGGCCGGCCAGGGCGAGCACCTCCCGGCCGGGGTGGTCAGCAGGGTTGAAGGTGCCAGCGGCGGCGACCGAGGCGACACCGCCGGCGACAAGGGCGAGCGCCCCGGCCGACATCAGCCAGAAGGTGCGAGTGCTGCGGAGCTTGAGCGCCTCGGAGCTGAGCAGTTTGTTCATTGTGGGCCTCCGTTCGGTTTGGTGGTGAGCTCGAGGTAGATGTCTTCGAGCGATGAGCTAAGAGGGGAGAGCTCAGTGATGACCAGCTGACCGTCTGCCACCGCTCGCCCCACCTCGGTGACGCTGCGGTCCCTGACGCTCAACGCCTGGGGCCCTTCGACCACGACGTGGGCACCCTCGGCTCGTAGGCGCTCGCCGAGCAAAGCGGCGCCTGGGCCCGCCACCCGGGCTCCGCTGGTGTGCTCGGCCAGGAGCCGGTCGAGCGAGGCCTGTAAGACCGAGCGGCCGGAAGAGATGATCACGACCTCGTCGACGCTCTGGGCAACCTCGCCCAGGACATGACTGGACACGAGCACCGCCCGCCCCTCGGCGGCGAACGATCTCATCAGGCCCCGCAGCCAGCGGGTGCCCTCTGGGTCGAGCCCATTGGCCGGCTCGTCCAGGACCAGGATGCCCGGGTCACCGAGCAACGCCACCGCCAAGCCCAAGCGCTGGCGCATCCCGAGCGAGTAGCCCCCGGCGCGGCGGTCGGCGGCCCCCTCGAGGCCGACCAGGCCGAGGAGGTCTTCTACGCGCCCTTCGGCGACGCCGGCGGCTCGGGCCAGGGCCCTAAGGTGCTGGCGGGCGCTGCGGCCCGGGTGGCAGGCGCCCCCGTCCAGGGCCGCCCCGACGGTCCCGGCCGGGTCGGCCAGGTCCCGGTAGCGCTGGCCAGCGAGCCTGGCCACCCCTGCGGTCGGCCTGAGCAGGCCCAACAGAGCCCGCAATGCAGTTGTCTTGCCGGCGCCGTTGGGCCCGAGGAACCCCGCGATGCGGCCGTAGGCCACGCTGAAAGAGAGGTCCTGGACCGCTATCGTCGGCCCGAAGCGTTTGGTCAGCCCTACGACCTCAATGGCCGTCGGTGCGATCCGGCCCACTGTTGGGCCTTGCCGGTGCGGCGCCCGCTGGTTGAGTGCAATTGTCATACGCCTAACCATGACCAAGCGCGGCCTTGGCGGCATCGGCCGACAGGCTGTTCCATCCCCTACCGCGGTCTAGGCCCAAATCGACTTTCGTAGGGGGTGGGGGTGGGGCGGCCAACGTACGCTGAGCACCAATGGCCGAACGTCCCGGGCAGCGCAAAAGACGTCCGCTCCTGGGGGCGGCACCAACAGTGGCGGAGCGCTCGGGCCGGCGTCGGGAGGGGCGCGACTGGGCCATCGACGGGGCGCTGTTCGCGGCCGCCGCCCCTCTTCGGCGGTTTCACCCAGGCCTACCTCTGGCGCGACCACGGCCGGGCCCTGGACGACTTGGACGTCGCTCTCGGGACGCTGGCCTGCCTGGCCCTGTGGGCCAGGCGTTCGAGGCCCGTCGAGGCCGCCGTAGTTGCCATCGCCGCGGCCTCGGTTTCCCCTCTCGCCGTCGGGGCCGGGCTCGTCATATTCTTCAACACCGCCCTTCGGGTGCGGGGCCGGGCCCTGGCCGCCCTTGGCGCCTTTACCGTCGTGGGCAGCGTTGTGTTCCCCCTCGTCAACCCGAAGGCGGGCGAGGTGGTGAAGGCCGCGTTCCCCGCCTTCCTCCTCACCGTCATCGCCTTCGGCTCGGGCCTCTACGTTCGCGCTCGGCGCGAACTGGAGGGCGCTCTCCGCCAGCGCGCGTACCAGCTGGAGGCCGACCAGGAGTGCCGCGTCGAAGCGGCTCGGGAGGCCGAGCGCCGCCGCATCGCCCGGGAGATGCACGACGTCCTGGCCCACCGGCTGTCACTGCTGAGCGTCTATGCCGGCGCCCTCGAGTTCCGCCCCGGCGCCCCGCCCGAGGAAATAGCCCAGGCCGCCTCGGTGGTGCGGGCCTCGGCGGCCGCCGCCCTCGAAGAGCTGAGACAGGTCGTCTCGGTGCTGCGCGAGGACGACCTGCAAGGTTCGGGGCCTCCTCAGCCCGCCGTGGCCCAGCTCCCCGACCTGTTGGAGGAGTCCCGCGCCGCCGGGATGGCCGTCTGTGCCCACATCGACGCTGTGGGCCTGGCTTCCTTGCCCGAGTCGCTCGGGCGTACCGCCTACCGAGTCGTCCAAGAAGGGCTCACCAATGCCCGCAAGCACGCCCCGGGCAGCTCCGTCGAGGTGACCGTGGCTGCCAACGGGACGGCCGCGCTGGTGGTCGAGGTCCTGAACGCCCCTGGGGAGGCCGTCCCTCCCGCCGGGCCGCGGGATGACGCGGGCGGCGCCGGCCTGATCGGCCTTGGCGAACGCCTGGCCCTCGTCGGCGGGGCGCTCGAGCACGGGTGGACCATTGGCGGGGGCTATATGCTGCGCGCCGCTGTCCCGAGACGGCCGTGACAAACCCCGTCCGCGTCCTGCTGGTCGACGACGACGCCTTGGTGCGCTCGGGCCTGAAGATGATGCTGGGTGGTGCCGAGACCCTGGAGGTCGTCGGAGAGGTCAACGACGGGTATGGTGTCCTCGCGGCAGTCGACCGACACAGGCCCGACGTGGTCTTGATGGACATCCGCATGCCTCACCTTGACGGCATCGCCGCCACCCGGCTCGTGCGCCGCCAGCCTGAGCCACCGGCTGTGATCGTGCTCACCACCTTCGACGCCGACGAGCTCGTCGTTAGGGCATTGCAGGCCGGAGCCGCTGGCTTCTTGTTGAAGGACACGGCCCCGGCCGACCTGGTCCGGGCGATCGAGTCGGTCCACGCCGGCGAGGGCGCCCTCTCGCCCGCGGTGGCCCGCCGGCTCATCGCTCTCGTAGCGGGTGACAGTGACGCCGGTGCCCACCGCGACGAGGCGATAGCCCGGATGGCAACCCTCAGCGCCCGCGAGCGCGAGGTGGCCGTCGCCGTCGCCGAGGGCTTTTCGAACGCGGAGATCGGGCGACGGCTCCACATGAGCCTGGCCACCGTCAAGGCCCACGTCTCCCGGTTGCTCACCAAGTTCGACGTCGGGAACCGCGTGCAGGTCTCGCTCCTGGTACACGAGGCCTCGTCGGGGCTCGTCCGACGCGAGCAATAGGCGGCCGTCGCCGGTGCGACCTAAGACTGTAGACAATGAAACCTTGTTCGTCGC
>JBEKNX010000466.1:0-3685 GCA_049522375.1 Acidimicrobiales bacterium
ACCTGGCGCTCGACGCTCTCGCCGGTGAGGACGGCTCCGCCGCCGACGCCGTGAGCGTCGGCCACCGGTTGCTCGCCGGCACCGCCGACGACTGGTGATCGAGCGGGGCGGCATCTACTGGGCCGACCTCGGCGCGCCAGTTGGCTCTCGACCGGCCAAGAGGCGACCGGTGCTCGTCATCTCCGCCGCCACCTACAACCGGAGCCGCCTAGCCACGGTCCTCGCCGCCGTCATCACGTCGAACACCGCCTTGGCTGCCATGCCTGGCAACGTCTTCCTCCCTGCCGGTGCCACCGGGTTGCCCCGGGACTCGGTCGTTAACGTGACCGCTCTCGTCACCTTGGACAAGTCCGACTTGGCCGAGCAGGCGGGCACCGCCCCGCCGGCGCTCTTGAACGAGGTGGACCGAGGCCTTCGCCGCGTCCTCGACTTGTAGTTCACCGGACATCTCGAGCGCCAGCTGCGAGAAGCGACCGAGCCGCAGGGGGCGCAGTGGCGGATGTGCTGCCGAGCGTGGCTCACGACATGAAAGACGACAACAGCACGAACATGACGGAGGAGAACGTGAAGACCTACACCGCCCGCCTCGAACAGGAGAAGGACGGGCGCTGGACCGTCGAGCTCGAGGAGGAACCACGGGTCCACACCTGGGGCAAGACCGTAGAGCAGGCCCTCGCACGGATGCGCGAAGCCGCCGCCTTGTGGTTCGAAACCGACGAGGCCTCGATCGACCTCACCCCTCGCCCGGTGCTGCCCAAGGCGACATGCAAGACCGTCGAGCAGGCACGACAAGGGCGTGAAGAAGCGCGCAACGCAGACCGCCTCGCCATCGAGCGGACCAAGAAAGCGGCCGCAGCTCTCGCCAACCGCGGGATCAGCATGCGAGACGCCGCTGCGATCCTTGAGATCTCTCACCAACGCGTCCATCAACTGCTCGTTGCCGGAACACCGCCACCGCGCAAAACCGGCTGACACGCTCCGGGGTTCGCGAACCCATGTGGGGAAACCACCGACGACCCCCACCAACCGAGACCCGTGCTCGTCATATCAGAAGACGTTCGTAACCGGCTCCGAGACGACGTCATTGTCGTGCCCGCCTTTTCGGGTGGACGCCTCGGCCCCACCCGCGTGCCTGTTCCGGCCAAATCCGGCGGCCTGCCCGCGACAGCGTGCTGTACTGCGAGGAAGTCACGACCATCGACAAGGAGTTCCTCCAGCGGGGGGCCCTTGGGCCTCGCGTCGAGGCTGGCACCGTGGCGGCCGTGGTCCGAGCCATCAGGCGGGCCATCGGGGAGGTCGTGACTTCCTAGCGGAGCCCGTTGTCCCTCGCCGACCACACCGTCGGTCCCACAGCCAGCGTCCCGCGCATGGTCAGCCTCCGGCCCCGACAGCACAACCGAGCGACCCGGTTCGCGGCAAACTCGCCAAGTCCCTTGATGATCGAACGTACATTCGAGTATAGTTATGAGGTAGCAGGAGCCTAGGGGCCGGGCGTGACGGCCCCCTCCAACTGACCGTGGTAGCAGTGCCCGCCTTTGGCGCGCCCTGCTCGTTAGAGCCCGAGAGGGAGGTGCCGTGGTCCCGCGCGTCCTCGCCGTTGCCGAAGAGGCTCGCCAACAGCGGGGCGCGGCTCGAGGAGCTCCGGCGGCGAGGTGAGTGGCCGGCGGTTGTCCCTACGGTGGTCCTCACCGAGTCCCTCACGGGCAACTACCGGCGCGGCTACCACAAGAACCGCGTGCTGCGCACGTGCGATGTCAGGCCGGTCGACGAGCCTCTTGCTCGATCGGCAGCCCTTCTCCGCGCCAAGCAGACGGCGCGGCGCGCCCCGTCTGCTGTCGACGCGATCGTGGTGGCCCTCGCCGACCTCGTTGGGGGGGCCACGGTGCTGTCGAGCGACCCTGCCGACCTCCGAGCCCTCGCCCGTCACACGGTGCACAAAGTCAACGTCGTACCTGCCTGAGCTTGACACTTATGCAAAAGGGCTCCCAGGGGCCCTCCACGGCCAACTCCCCCATAAGAACCCGCGTTTCTCGGCGGGACCGGAGCAGCGCCCAGGTTCCTCGGTCGGGGATCAGGAAGTGCCCGCCAAAGGCGTTCGCGCCCACCTCGGCAGGTTGTCGGGGACACCACACGATGTATAGTGGTGTCATAGGACGAACACAGATCTACCTCGGTGATGACGAGCTGGAGCTTCTTGACCGTGTGGCCCGAGCGACTGGGGCGTCGCGCTCGGAGCTGGTCCGACGGGCGGTACGGAGCACCTTCGGCGAGAAGACCAAGGCCGAGCGGATCCGAGCCCTTGAGGAGAGTGCCGGGGCGTTCCATGGTCGGCGCCTAACGGGCGCGGACTACGTCGACCTACTTCGTGGCGACTTGAACCAACGCCTGAAGCGACAGGGTCCTTGAGTGAAGCTGCTGGACACGAGTGTCGCCATAGATCATCTGCGCGGTGCCCAGCCGGCGGTCGATCTTCTTCGGCGCCTCGTTGACGAAGAAGAACCAGTGATCTCGAGCGAGGTTGTCCGCTTCGAGCTCCTTGCCGGTGTGCGAGAAAGGGAGATGGGCCCCCTGGAGAAGTTCTTTTCGGCCTTCAGCTGGGCCCCCGTCGATGAAGGCATCTCCCGCGCCGCCGGTGAGCTGGCCCGCCGGCACCGGCGTGCCTACAGCGGGACCGACGACGCCGACTACCTGATCGCCGCTACCGCTCTTGTCCTCGACGCGGACCTGTTGACGACGAACGTTCGCCATTTCCCGATGTTCACCGGCCTCCGTCCGGCCTACTGAGCTTCACCGGTTGCCGCCTCGCCAGCACAACCTCGCGACCCGCGCCGAGGTTGTGCTGTGCGGCACGATCGGCCCCGTTCAGGGGCGGTTTCTTCCCGGCGGTAACATCGGTACATGAGCGTCGAGGCGACGACCTGGCGGTGGACGGCCGACGCGTTCGAGCGAGCCGGCGGTACAGGCCTGATCGACAAGCACGCTGACCTGCTCGAAGGAGTGGTTTATCTCATGGCTCCACAGACCGACGGGCATGCTCATGCGATCAGGGTGCTCACCCGGGCGGCACGGTCTGTCGACGACGGTGCTCACACTGTCGGCGTCCAGCTCCCCGTCCGTCTCGCAGACGACACGGAGCCCGAGCCAGACCTATGGGTTGCCCGTGGGCCTGACACCGGCCACCATCCCCGGGGCGACGAGGTTCAATTGGTCGTCGAGGTGTCCAGCACCACTCTCCGGTACGACGCGGGCCTGAAACTCGACGCCTACGCCAAGCACCAGGTCCCTACCGTGTGGATAGTCGACCTGGACCGCCACCGCGTGAATACCTACGCCGAGCCGGACCAGGGCGTCTACACCCAGCTGGCCACGGTGACCGAAGGCCGGCTAAGCCACGCGTCCGGGCTTTCTCTCGACGTCGCCGACCTCTGGCCGCCCGCACCCTAGCGCCCTGTCCAGAAACCTGCGCAGGTTTTCTGTCGGGGCACTAGCGGGGCAAACCCGTAGAGCCCATCCCGCACCCGCCCACATGCTCCGCCGGGCAGCAGGTCTTATCCGCCGTTTCGTACTACCATTGGTCGTATGACCCGCGTCAAGGTGAGCGTCACGGTCGACCCGGACGTGCTGCACGAGGTCGACAACTATGTCGGGGAGCACCAGGGGCTCGACCGGAGCAAGGTGGTGGACG
>JBEKNX010000467.1:0-3675 GCA_049522375.1 Acidimicrobiales bacterium
GGTCCGACCACGAACATCCGCAGGTTCGTGCTGCGGTCGGCCAAGTGCCCTCCGAGCACGCTGCCCGGGATGCCGGCCAGGAGGATGAGGGCGGACAACAGCCCGCCCGCAGACGGGTCGAAATGCCGATCTGTCGTCACGTACTCGCTGAACAACTGCGATGTGGTGAAGTAGGCGCCGTACCCGCCGAGAAACGCGATGCCGTAGACCCACAAGTCCCGGGTCATGAGCGCGGACCACAAAGCGGCGCGCTCGAACTTCATACCACCGAGCGAGTGGCCGCCTTCAGGAAGCCGAAAGGCCGCAAGGGTGACCGCGGCGACCAGCAGCTCGAACACTCCGCCCAGGACGATCGAGGTGTGCCAGCCCGCAGAGCGCTGGACGTACAGCCAGACGTAGAGGGCGAGAGCGGCTCCCGCGCTGAAGGCGGCTCCGCCGGTCAGGCCGAGTGCAAAGGTGACCCCCTTCTCGTGGAACCAGGCGACCATTGAGGCGGCGGTCATGGCGACGAACACCGACCCCCCGATACCGCTCGCAATCCGGAGGATGGCGAACTCGACGTAGCTGTGCGAGAGCCCCGACATGACGCCAGCTGCCCCTTGGACGAGTAGTCCGAGCACGAGGGTCCTCTTCATGCCGATCTTGGTGGCGAGCACGCCGCCTGGGATATGCATGAGCCCGTAGCCAACGATGTAGAGCGAGATGAGGAGACCGAGCGACCCGAGCCCGACCTTGAATTCGGCGCCGATGAGGGGGAATGCCGTGGCGACGTCGAACCAGTTCAGCGTGAGGGCGACGATGCCGAGGCTGACCACGGCGAGCATGGGCCAGCGAGCGGGGCCCCGAGCGGCGCCAGGGACGGATGTCATGGGTGACCCCTATCGGCAGTGCCGCCCGGTGGCCAGGACAGGACTGGTTGAGAGACGCTGGAAGCTTTCCGGCAGGCCCTGCACGGGTATAGCCAGGAAGTAGCCTAGGCCAGTGGGCACCAGCTCTGCCGCTCGGAGCGGCGATAGTTCCCTTGGGCCCGGGCAGCCCGCGCCGGCGGCGGTCGCTCGGCCGGGGACGCCTTTGGGATAGCCGGTGCCTACCCGCGCCGGCTTCGTCGGGCGCCAGAGCGAACTCAGCGTCCTCGATGAACGGCTTGCCGCCGCCCGGACGGGCCATCCCCAGGTGGTCTATGTGGAGGGCGAGGCAGGGGCCGGCAAGTCGACTTTGCTTTCACGCTTCCTCGGCTCGCTTTCGGGAGCTGTGGTCCTCGAAGTAGGTGGCGACGAGGCCGAGACGTTCCTCACCTACGGTGTCGTCGACCAGCTGCTCCCCGGGCTCTCGACGGAGCCCGGAGCGGACCCGATGGCCGTTGGCGCCCGGCTGTTGGACCTGTTCGATAACTTGCAAGCCGGTGGCCAGGTCGTAGTGCTCGCCATCGACGACCTGCACTGGGCCGACCGGCCCTCGGCGCGTGCGGTGTTGTTCGCCTTGCGGCGGCTCCGTGGGGACAAGGTCCTGGCCATCTTGGCTACTCGTTCCGGAGGCCTGGCCGACCCAAGTTGGGCTCGGTTCGTAGCCGGTGATTCACGCGTTACGCACGTCCGCCTGGGCGGTCTTAGTTCGGGCGACCTCACCGACCTGGCCCGCGCGCTGGGCTTGGGGGCCTTGTCGCCGCGGGCGGCGTCTCGACTGGCAACCCACACCCGAGGCAACGCTTTGTACTGTCGGGCTTTGCTCGACGAGATCGGTGTTGTCGGTCTAAGCGCGGGGGACGGCGGGCTGCCGGCTCCACGGGAGCTGTCCGCCCTGATCCTGGCCCGCGTCTCGACGCTCCCGCCCACTACGCAGGCATTCTTGGCCGCTGCTTCGGTGCTGGGGCAGCACGCGCCGGCTTCGTTGATCGTCTCGGTCGCTCAGTTACCCGAGGCGCGCCACGATATGGACGCCGCTATTGGCGCCGGCTTGTTGCGCGAAGACCTGGCGCGATCCGAGCTGAGCTTTACCCACCCGCTGTACCGGGCCGCCATCTATGACGATCTCAGTCCGGCGGCCCGCCGGGAGCTGCAAGCTCGCGCCGCGGCGGTCGTTGTCGGCGGCCAGCGCCTGGCCCACCGGGTGGCGGCGGCCGTGGGACCGGACGAGCAGCTAGCAGGCGAGCTGGAGTCGGCCGCCGTGGCCGACGCCGACCTTGGCGACCTGGTCGGCGCGGCGTGGGCGTTCGAGCGATCGGCCTACCTGTCGCTCGATGCCGGGCAGCGGGAGCGACGGCTGCTCGAAGCCGCTGGAGCCCAGCTCCTGGCGGCGGACAACGCCGGCGCGGCGCGGACGCTGGCGGCCTGCCGTGCCAGCAGCGCCCGCCGTGACGCGCTGTCCGGGCTGCTGGGCGTCTACACCGGGTCGCCCGACGCCGGGAACCGCCTGTTAGCGGCATGGGAGAGCCATGACCCGGGAACGGAGCAGGAGATCGGGGCGCGGGCGGCGACATCGCTGGCGAACTGGATGGTCATCTCCGGTCGATCGGAAGAGGCGCTCATGTGGGCTGACCGAGCCGTCGATGGCACCCTTCCAGGGTCGGCGCTGCACACCCGGGCTCGCGTCGCGCAGGCATTTGCCATGTCCGCCGCGGGCCGGAGCCCCGACGGGCTGGCGGTGCTGGGCCTGCTCCCGGCGTCCGGGAACGAGGTGCAGGCGGCAGCGACCGACGCTGTGATCATGCGAGGCATGCTGAAGCTCTACGTCGACGATCTGGCCGGCGCCATCGCGGACCTCGGCGTTGCTGCCGCCCGGCTCCGCAACGGGCTGCCCGCCAGCTACCCGGGCATGTGCTTGTCGGCTCTCAGCGACGCGCATTTCCGGCGCGGCGACTGGGACGCGGCCGTGGTGTATGCCCAGCTGGCGACCCCCGACATCCCCGGGGTTCGCGAGCGGTGGGGCCGGGATCTGCTGCACTGCCCGTACTGCCACGGATGGGAGGTCCGCGACCAGCCTCTGGGGGTGCTGGGTGCGGGTCCGGGCTCTGTCCAGCACGCGCTCTTGGTGCGACAGTGGTCCGACGACGTCGCCTTCTTCGTCCACACCTACGACCTGTCATCAGCTGAACGCGCCCAGTTGGAAGCCCGAGATATAAAGACCGTGACCGGTGAGGTCGCTCGCCTGGTGGCCGAGCCCGACTGGTTGAGGGGCGTGGAACTGGTTGATGGGCGGGTGGTGGCGGTAACGGCGGTCTTTGTCCGCCCCGGCAACGTCGCCCACGCTGGCGACCTCCTGGCCGGGTTGGGCTGCGAAGTCAATGAAGCCGGCTTTGCCAAGGTCGATGCCACCGGCAGGACCAGCGTGCCCGGGGTCTGGGCCGCGGGCAACGTGGCCGACCCCCGCGCCCAGGTCATCACTGCTGCCGGGGCCGGGTCGGCGGCGGCGATCGCCATAAATGCGGACCTGGTCGACGAAGACGTCGAGCGCGCGCTCGAACGCCATGACGCAGCTAGCAGCGTGACTTCCGCGGCACCAGAGACCCTTGCCACCCGGGCCCTGGCGAGGGCGCACCTCCGCCAATGAGCGATCTCCATGTCGTGTTCGGTACGGGTGCGATCGGCCTCGCCCTCATCGACGAGCTCAACACGATGGGCCTGCGAGTGCGGGCCGTCAACCGCTCCGGGCGCGCCGACGTACCCGAGGGCGTCGAAA
>JBEKNX010000468.1:0-3658 GCA_049522375.1 Acidimicrobiales bacterium
GACCGACCGCGTACACCGACACCGTATGGCCCCCGCCGTCGCTGCCCGGGTTTGTGTACGCCAGCAGGCCGCCGCTGGGGCTGAACGCAACCCCCTCCGGCTGGTTGCCGGGGAGCGGCGAGCCGCTCCGCGTCAGCTGGCCACCGGAGCCGACGGCGAACACCGTCACCGAGCCCCCATCGCCGAAGCCGCCGTCCGCGTCTGCGAGCAGCCCGCCGCCCGGGCTGAACGCAACCCCCTGCGGCTCGAAGCCGGTCGCAAACGGCGAGCCGCGGACCTGCGTCAGCTGGCCACCAACGCCGACCGCGAACACCGACACCGTGTTGCCACCGACGACATGGGAGTTGGTGACCGCCAGCAGGCCGCCGCTCGGGCTGAAGGCAATCCCGGTCGGGAGGGTGAACCTTCCGGTCGAGAAGGGCGAGCCGCTGACCTGGCTCAGCGCGCCACCAGCGCCGACCGCGAACACCGACACGGTGCCGTCGTCGGGGCTGCCTTCCGGGCCGTCGTCGAAGTTTGCGACCGCCAGAAACGCGCCATTGGGGCTGAAGGCAGCCGCGTCCGGCTCGATGCCGGTCGCAAACGGCGAGCCGCTGACCTGCGTCAGCTGGCCACCCACGCCGACCGCGAACACCGACACCGTGTTGCTCTTTTCGTCTGTGACCGCGAGCAGCCCGCCGCTCGGGCTGAACGCAACCCCGGAGGGGGATTTGCCGGTCGCGAACATCGAGCCGCTGACCTGCGCCCACGACGCCAACGCCGGCGGCGCAAACGGCAACGAGACAGCGGTCCCCAGTGCCAACGTCGCCACGGCCACGCCGACCCGCCCCCAACCCCGAGCCCAAGGGCCCAAAGTGCTCGCCACCGGCCTCATGAGGTCATCTCCCTCTTGGCTCCCGGCGCGCCCGGTCCCATTCATCCGATCGGGACCGGGTCCACGATCCCGTTGGCATCACCCACAAAGGCGACGTCCGCGACGTCGCAGGAGCTGATAGTGGGGTCGTTCGAGCAGCCGTCGGCACCGAAGTCCACCGCCCTGACCTCGTAGCTATGGCCCGAGATGGGAGCGAACGTCCAGCTGTCGTCTGAGGTCTCTTCACAGCCATCCCCGTCTACCCACCCGTTCTGCACCGTGCCCTCGTCGGCCCAACCCCTACCCGCGCTGACGTCGTTGACCCACATCTCGAGCGGGTCGCCGTCCATATAGCAGTTGTACTCGATGAGCAGCTTCACCCCCGCCGGGGCGGCCGGCGGGGGTGTGGCCGGTGGGAGGGTCTTTTTGTACCACTCCAGGTCGACACCAAAGTTCTGGTTGTGCTCGACTAGGAAGTCACTGGCGGCGCTGTCCCACAGCGCGAACTCGGAGCTATCGACGGTGTCCCCCGGCGTGCCGCCCAAGATGTACCACTGGTAGACGGGCGTGCTCACCAAATGAAGGGAGACGCCAAATGTCTGGTGGGAGTACTCCAGCCACCCGCCGCCCCAGACCCGCAACGCCACGGCTTCGCCGTACATAACGACCGGCCCACCCGTTGCTTGCACCTTCCACAACGACGTCTTGTTGGTAAAGGCGAGGTCGACGCCGCAGCCGCAATGCAGATGAAGAGGGTTGAGGTCCAGGGTATTTGGGCTCCAGATGAGGTTGTTGGCCGAGCCGTGCTCATTGTTCTCCAACGGCCCGGTGCCGCCGTTGGCACCGCTCAACCCGGACCACTGGGTAGCGCCGGGCGCTATGCCATCGGCCTGGGGGAACTGGAAGGCGTCGGGCCGCACGGTGCACTCGACCGGGCTGTCGGTAGTGCCGGCCGCATTGACGGCGCCGATCATGTAGCACTGGCCGCTCTGGTCGGTGCCGGTGTCGGTCCATGAGTAAGGCTCAGCGCCCCCGGCCACGTTGTACGCCGGCACCTCGTACACTTCCTGGGGTTTGCCAGCACTATCGAGGCGGTAGACGACGAAGCTGGTGGCGTTGTCCGACCGGGCGTGCCAGCCGACCACAACGTCATATTCAGATGCCTGCAACGGGCACAGCCCAGGAGCGGCCGGGGGGCCCGGCGTGAAGACAGGGGCAACGGAGACCGGTGGGAGAGACCCGGGTGGCCGTTTCACCACTCCGCAGGGCGCTGTGGTCGCCGTCGTCGCCCGGCCCGGCGATGGGTGCGTCGTTTTGTTCACAGAGGCGGCGGGTACCAGCCCCGTACCCGTAGCCCCCGCCGGAAGGGTGCCGGTGAGGGCGAGGATGACCACCGAGGCAACAGCCACCGCGGTGGCGTGCCCGCCGCTCGATTTCCGGATCATTTCCTATCCCTTCTCGTTGGCGCGCCGAGCGTCCACATTACCTATAACCGTGACATGTTGTGACGGCCGATGGAACAGTCAGCGGGCCCGTCAGGGAGAGCGGCGGGCCTGCTCGAGCGCGGCTAGTAGGCCTTCCGGTAGTAATGGAAGAGGAACGTATGCTAAGCGCTGACCGAGCCCCCCTAACTTGTGCGCCAGTGTCTCCCTCGAGTTCGTGGGGAGCGTGAACGGGAAGTGCCCAGCGTGCTCCCGGTAGCAGCGGCGTGGCTCCGTCCGGGACCGTAGCCTGCTTGTAGCGATTTGCGAGACCGGCGACAGTCCATGTCGAGACCTGCGTTCGTCGTCGCGCGGGCATCGCGGCCAGGACTCGGCTGGCTGCTTTGTCCGCAACCAGCAGCGCGAGGACCCGGAACGGGGCGGCTGCTCTTGCGCTTGCAACGTGCCGGGCATCTGGCCGGCACTCGGCGCGTCGAGCTCGGCCGTGGAACCCTCGTGGTCGCCGTGCGCACTTCCCGCGCAGTCCGGGCCGCCGGCGCTGGCTCGGCGATGCCCGTGCGTTCAGCGACGCAGGTCTTCGCCCGTCTCCGCTCGTGTCTTGCCCGCCGAGGATGACTTCAGAGTCGTTTCTTGAGGCGGGCTGAACCGCGCATTTACGTCCTCAAGCAATTTCCAAGCTGGCGGTGCGGTAGGCTCTTGCGGCTCTGCTGGGATACTGGTAGCGTCCGTTACCCTGCCGGTCCTGTGCGCTGGGGTCAATTTTCGGACGAGGAAGATCATGCGAAGGAGGATCATCCGCAGGGCGTCGTCTGCAGTGGCGCTCCTGGCCTTGTTGATCGGTGTGCCCGGCGGCAGTGCGGCCGCGTCGCAACAGGCCCATATCGCCGGCTACGTGGGCACGGTCAGCGGCACGCGCGCGTTTGTCGCAGTTGTCGAGCGCGGCTCGCGTGTCACCGCTTATGTCTGTGACTCGGGGAGGATCGCCCAGTGGTTCGAGGGAACGGTCAGCGCTGGGAGGTCCAAAATCACCTCGCGCGGTGGCTACGTGCTCCAGGTCACCTTCGGCCACGGACGAGCGACCGGTTCCCTCCGCTTCCCAGGTAAGGCGGGCGCGCTGCATCACTTCACCGCGGCCAGCGACGCGAGACCAGCCGGGCTGTGGCGCGGCTCGAAAACCGTCGATGGCAAGACCTTCGTCGGCGGCTGGATCATCCTGCCCGACGGCCGACAGCGGGGCGAGATCCTGTTGGGCTCGACAGACGTCGGAAGTCCCATCCTGAACGCGGACGACCCCAAGGTGCCCGTGAGCAACCCCAAGGAGCCCCCCAAGTGCGCTTGCGCCGTGATCGCGATCATTGCGGTC
>JBEKNX010000469.1:0-3654 GCA_049522375.1 Acidimicrobiales bacterium
CGAGTCGAGACGTGCGGAAGTAAAGTACAAGGGAGTGAGCCCAACCCCTAACCTCGCTCCCTGACCGCGTTTATGGGGCGGTCCACGAAGGGTGCGCCCTCCCTCCGCGCGGGCGCTCCGAGGCCCACTTGAACTGTCCGGAGAGCTGCGCTGGCGACGTGACCTATATGAAGGGACCTAACGAGATTGCTTCCCTCGTTTCCGGTATAGGACACCGTGAAACCGTCCGAGAGGCCGTTCGAGTCCAGGTCCGACGGCGTGGAGACCGAAACGCCGTTCTGGACCATCGTGATCTCGTCGATCTCGGTGACGCTGCCGTTATACCCCAGATAATCGAAGGACACGCCAGGCTGGCTGAGAGTGTCACTAGCGCGATACCTGCGATGACTTCCCGGGGTTAGTACTGGCGTCAACTTGCCGGCGCGGGACCAGTTAGTCAGTGTGACCGTAGTGACCCGCAAGAGACGCGCCACCTCACCGGGCTTTAGTAGGAAGTCCGTAGGTTCGTTATCGCTTGCCATTACGTGCTGCCTAGATCCAGCGGGTGCGGCTGGCATTGGAATGCACTTCATTCATAGCAAAGGGTACGCGCCCCGCGAGCGGTCCGGGGACCTCATCGGTGTCCGCCTCAGCAGGAGCGGCTGTTGGCTGGCACGCGCAGGCAAGCCACCTCGGCCGTCCTCGGGTGCGAGCACGGTCGAGTCCGAGGCCGACGACCACAAGGCGTACTACCCCGGCAGCAGCTGGAACCTTCGCGCAACAACCGCAGTGCTTGGACACCGTCCTCGGCCGCCGTCAGCATAGCCCCCAGCGGCGACGGTCCTCGGCCCCGACCTTGACGACCCACACCGGGATGCCCGGTCTCGTCGCAAATCTGGTGTGTCGCCATTGGGAACCCTCAGTTCGCCGACGTCGTGGTCCCCGCTGGGGCCGTCGTGGTCGTCGTGGGGCCTGTTGTCGTGGTCCCCGCTGGGGCCGTCGTGGTCGTCGTGGGGCCTGTTGTCGTGGTCCCCGCTGGGGCCGTCGTGGTCGTCGTGGGGCCTGTTGTCGTGGTCCCCACTGGGGCCGTCGTGGTCGACAGGACCACCGAGCCGGTGACGGTGATCGGCGCAGAGGCACCCGACGCGCTTGAGGAGTTGTCGGTGACCTCTAGCGTCGTTGTCTCCGGGTCAACGAGGGTGACGCTCACGGTCGCCAAGCCGTTGGCGAAGACCACACTGCTCCCAGCTGCGCAGGCACCTTTTGGCGGGTATGTCGGGACAGTTCCGTCGGCGGCGTCGCCGGGACCGTAGAAGGTTACGCACTTGGTGCCGGCGTAGGAGTCGTCGACGGCGTCGGCCCCATCGAGGGCGGTGATCGTGACCCCAAACGCGTCACCCGCCGTTGGCGTCAAGGTCGCGGGAGCGACCGAAAAGAGACCGGGCGAGGTGCCGCCAGTCGGAGTGCTGACTGGCGTGGACGTTGTCGTCGTCGCGGTCCCCTCGGGGGTCGTCAGGAGCCCGGTTGTCGTAGTCGCTGGCGGGATAGTGGTCGAATTGGCGGTGAGTGTTGTTGGGGTGGTCCCCCGCCACGTGGAGGTCGATGCCGCCAGGCCCTGGCCTCCCCCGAATGCGGCGGTGTAGCCCTGGTCGTCGATGGCGGGCGCTTGGTTCGCACCGGCATCACAACTTGCGGCCCCGTCGGAACCGGTCGCGGCGGCACAAAGTACCGTCCCCGTCGTAGCCGTGCCTAGGTAGAACTCGACGGTCTCACCGGCAAGTGGATTGCCCAAAGACGTCAGGGTGGCGCCAAGAACCGGCTGCCCATCGCTCTGATCAGGGGCCAAGACCACAAGATCGGTCAGAGTAGCCACCGTTGTGCTGGGCAGCGTAGTGTCTGAGACCGCGACGGGCGTCTGGCCTACGTGACTGGGTGGCACAACAATGCCAGCAGTGTGGGCGCTGAGCACGCCGCCAAGGACAGCGAGAGACAGGCCAGCCACAGGAAGGACCGTCCTGGCGCGCATCAGACTTGGTCCTTAGCGGAGGTTTGCTCAACGGCGCCGTTCGTCGTGATGTCCAGGGTGACCCCCGGGTCCGCCTCTGTGGCCGAGCCGTCCTCCCGTGCAACTGGGTGGGTGGCGCTCGCTTGAGCTGATCGTCTGCGCGAGGGCTGGTAACGGACCGAGTAAATGTAGGTCAGTGACTGGTCGTGGAGGAAGTAATCCTGCCCCGACTCCCACGCGCTGTGTAGGATCATCCGGCCCTGGTGCTCGGCGATCTTGACCAGGTCCTCGATGTTGACCACCCGAACACTTCCTGCCCCTCCAAGCCCCTCGGGGCGCTCCACGCCAACCATGATGGAACCATAGCGAGCATCGATGCGCTTCGTTTCTGCGGCCCGAGATGCCTTCCGTAAGAGGACAGCAACGCCCAAGAAGGCCAAAACGGAAGCGGCCAGTGCCCAAGCGGCGACCTCCCGGGAAACAGCCACGCTCGGGTGTAGGCCGAGGAAGGACATGTGGGCGGACGTCGTGCGGGGAACGCTCACGAAACCGGCTGCACTGGGCTGGACCAGTGCCGTCCCTGAGCTACCCGAGGCGTTGCTCAGCTGCGCTTCGTTGTATTCAAGGGTGAAGCTAAGCGATGGGTTGAAGCCCTGCCGCAGGAGGAAAGAGCCACCGAGCAGCCCCGAGACGTGCACTGCCGGCTCTAGGGCCAGGGTGTAAGACGCCCCTGCCCCCGTTTGGCCGATCTGGGCTGTGATGCTGGCCAGGAGCCTCTCGATGGCGGGCAGGTCGAGCGTCCCTGCCAACTGCACCGACGTGCCAGAAAAGGAAGTCTTCGGCCCCACCGGGAGCGTCTGCGACCAACCATTGGAGCTGGTCAGGACAGCCGTAAGCCTTGCTCGGCCGGTTAAGCTCACGGGCAGCGCAGAGGCGAACTTGTAGACAAAGGCCACCTTGACCACCGGCGCTACCTTCAAGAAGATGGGCTGGCCGATCGTGGCGACACCATTGGGGTATACATCGCCCTTGGCGGCAGCGCTGTAGCTCCAGGTGCCGCTCTGGCGGTAGAAAAGATGCTCGGTGACGACGGCCGTGGTAGGACGGGTGAAGGAGAACGCCCCGAGGACCAGTGCCGCCAAGGCGACGACGGAGATGATGGAAGCCGCCACTTGGCCCGGCAAGCCGAGCACGCCCATCATTGCGCCCCCTCCGCCAGGGCGGCGGGAGAGAGGGAGAAAGCCTTTCGTATGGCTCCCTGAGCTGCGGCCGCGATCGGCGCCTTTTGGCCGACGTCGACGCTTTCTGGCCTCCGGCACAGCAACCATCCCAGCCAAAGCCGCTGCCACCACCCCTGCGCTGACCTCCCGTTTTCTAGGGCTGTTTACGAGACGCCCGACCTTGGGCACGTGCAGCCAAAGCTTACCTACCACGTCGCTGGGAGCGGGGTGGTATTCATCGACGAAGTTGTTGTTATCGCCCTTCATCAAGAAATCGCCATCTTTTTCGCCGATGATCCGGTGCAACACGATCCCGATATGCGGCGATCGGTAGCCAACGATCTCACCGATGTCATAGGAGCTGGCGGGACGGAGGATCGCCAGGTCGCCGGTATGAAAGCGGGGTTCCATGCTGATGCCCGAGGTGGCCACGTAGATCGCGTCGCCCCC
>JBEKNX010000470.1:0-3651 GCA_049522375.1 Acidimicrobiales bacterium
GCCGGCGGCATGGAGTCCATGACCCGTGCCCCTTATCTCCTCTTGGACGCCCGTTCCGGGTACCGCTACGGGGACGGCGTGCTCGTGGACTCGATGCTGTGCGACGCCTTGACCTGTGCCCTCGACAACGTCTCGATGGGGTCGGCCACGGACAAGTACAACGACAATGTCATTTCCCGCCAACGCCAGGATGCTTTCGCCGCCGCCTCCCACGAAAAAGCGGCCACCGCCGTCAAAGAAGGCCGGATGGCCGAGGAGATCGTCCCCGTGAGCATCCCGCAACGAAAAGGCGACCCCGTCATCGTCGACACCGATGAGGGGATCCGCCCGGGGACCACGGTCGAAGCGCTGGCCCGGCTCAAGCCTGTCTTTGCTGGCACGGGGAGCATCACCGCCGGCAACGCCTCGCAGATATCCGACGGGGCCGCTGCCGTCATCGTCACCTCGGCTGCCGTGGCCGAAGCCCTGGGCGTCCAGCCCCTGGGCCAGTTCATCAGCTATGGACAGGTGGCCGGCCCTACTCCCTCCCTGCTCCACCAGCCGGCCAACGCCGTCAGCAAGGCCCTGGCCCGAGCGGGCACGGAACTCACCGACATCGACGTCCTCGAGCTCAGTGAGGCGTTCGCCGCCGTGGCCCTGGCCTCGATGGACGCATTGCAGGTCCCCGAGGAAAAGGTCAACGTCAACGGTGGGGCGATCGCCCTGGGCCACCCGGTCGGCATGTCGGGCACCCGTCTGGCCCTGACCGCCCTGTACGAGCTCAAGCGTCGCGGAGGCGGGCAAGCCGTCGTGTCCCTGTGCGGCGGGGGTGGTCAGGGGGACGCGCTCCTGCTCCGTTCGTACTCCTGAAAAACAGGTCATTCTCCTGGCAAAGGCTGCCGGCGCGCCGGGCCAGGAGCGTGACTGCAGCAATTACATGTCCAAACCGCCGTTTACGGCCAGGACCGATCCGGTTATGTAGCCGCTGTCGTCATCGATCAGGAAGCGGACCCTGGCGATCTCGTCAGGACGGCCGAGGCGCTTGACCGGGATACGGTCGATGACCGCCTTCAGCGCCGGTTCGGGTACCGAGGCCAACATCTCGGTACTGATGAACCCCGGCGTTACGCAGTTCACCGTGATGCTCTTGCTGGCCATTTCCAGGGCCAGGCTTTTGGTGAACCCGAAGAGCCCGGCTTTGGAAGCGGCGTAGTTGGCCTGCCCGAAGTTGCCCATCTGGCCGATGACCGAGCTGATGTTCACGATGCGGCCGAAGCCCCGTTCCACCATGTGGTCGAGGACGGCCTTGGTCATGTAGAAGGTCCCGGACAGGTTGACGCGCAGGACGTTGTGCCAGTCCTCGACGGTCATCTTGCGAACGGTCTTGTCGACCGTGACCCCGGCATTGTTGACGAGGAAGTCGATGCGGCCAAATGACTCGAGCACTTCGTCCACGACCCGCAGACAGTCCTCGGGGACACCGACATTTCCCTGATGGACAGACACGGAGCAGCCCTCGGAAACCAGGCTCTCCCGGAGGCTCTCGGCCGCCGCCCGTTGATTGTGATAGCCGGCGGCGACGTGGATCCCGCCGCGCGCCAGGTTGGATGTGATGGCCGCCCCGATCCCCCGGCACCCACCCGTTACGACGGCTACTCGCACATCGCTCATAGCCCTCCTTCGCCTATGTGCGGGGTGCACCATACTCCTCAGGTTGGAGGTCCGTACGGGCCACAGCGGGCGCGGTAGGGGGTCGTGGGCGTGCCGGAGCGGCGCCCTCGAGCCTGGCCGACGAGGCTCCACATGGTATGCTTGATATAGCTAGCGGTTGAGAGCTATAATGAGCAGCACAAGACATTCCACAAGGCGGGGGTCCCCGCCCATAACCCCAGGAGCCTGAAATGCCCGAAACCACCACCACCAAGCCCAAGGCGACGAATGCCGCCAAGACGGCTGAGTATTCTGCGGCTGTTCGTGAAGAGATCATCGCCTCGGTGAAGCAAGCCCAGCAGTTCACCCTCGCCGCCATGACCACATGGGCTGAGGTCGTCGGCAAGGTTGTCCCCGAACTTCCCGCGTTCCCCTTCGTCCCCGCCCGTGCCGAGGTCGTCGAAGGTCTCGGTACCGTCTTCGGGATGGCCGAGGAGCTGTTGGCTTCGCAACGCAAGTTCGCCGCCGACCTCGTCAACGTGCTCGTCCCGGTCAGCTAAAGCCTCGGTGCTAGTCAGAGCCATCTGTTAGGCGCGGTCGGTGCCCGGGTCGGTTCGTCCAGCGACGACGAGCTTGGGCTACCACCCGAGAATCCTCACGGGAGTCCGACGGCGCCTGACAAAAGGGGGGCTCATGGTGAAGCCTGTTCATAATCTTGCTGAGAACGACGAGAACAAGGGCTCGCGCGGAGGGTTTTCTCCATGCCACGGCTGATGGGCCCGGTGGTGGAAGACCCGGTGGTGGAAGAAGTGGAAGCCATCTATGGCTGGTGCGGGCTGTGCCACTCCTTTGTTGAATTCCCCCACGAGTGCCCCGCCAAAGACTGTTCGGCCGACGAAGAAGGACGTTGACCGCCCTAACGAAACGTCTCCGTAGCCTCAACACCCATCCGGAACAGTTTGCCCCGCCGGCTGCGCTCGGAGGTCTTGACCCGCTCGTACTCGGCGATGACGAATTGGATCTGGGTCAATAGGCGCGCTTTGGGATCCGAGGCGATGTCGGGGGCGTCGAGGTAGCGCACTGGCACGCCGCGGCGGGCGAGCTCGTCGGTCATGGGGATTGAACTGGCCGTTGACAGCTATCGCCTCCCCCAGTTCAGAAGTTATTGGATGGTGGCCGGCGCGGCAGGTGGCTTGCCCCGCGGCGCTGCAAAGCGATGAGCCGTTGTCGGTTGGTTGTGGTGTTCAGCCCTTATGCCGCGACGGGTCGTACTCGTGGACGAGCCCGCCCAGGACGTCGCGCCGCCGGAGCGTCAGCGAGACCGGCTCCTGTGGTGCGGCTTGGCCGTTGACACACGGCGAGGTCCAGGCCGCGATGGGGAGCCTGTTGGTTGTAGTGGCGGACGTACTCGCGAAGGACCTCTTCACGATGGCTTGACATAGGAGCTTCAAGCTTACGAACCGAGCTCTGAACAGGGCGGTTGAGGCTCGGCAAGGATCATTGCGCCGACGTGTCGTGGGCGGCCGCCCAGCGCTCGCGGACAAGAAAGGTTACGACCAGCAGAGCGCGATCAGCCCGGAGGGACCGAGGACGGTGGCGCCAGCCCTGAAGGCGACCGGCGCCACCGCGAGCGGGAATTACTGGTCCGCGCGGTCGAGCGCCCACTCGCACTCGAACTCGCCGTAACAAGGGAGCCCGTCAGTGACCTCGGCGGTGACGGGTGTGACCGCCTCCGCTGGCTCGGGTGTGGTACACACCGCACCTGAGGGCTCCTGGACCGTGACCGGCGTCATTGGCCTCGGCCTCCTTCTGTCAGGTCCACCATACACCTACCCCGTGACGTCTGCGAGGGATTGTTTGGGTCTACGAAACCGTGGGGTTTGGCCGGTAAAGGGGTTTGGTGTCGTCTGCCAGCTAGAAGGGACCACTTGAGCGCTGGTTCTGCCAGCTTCATGGGACCACCCTGATTGCCAGTAATGGGACCACCTGAGGGTCCACCACCGCCGGGCCGTGACCGGTTCA